>JAVWUR010000127.1:0-5266 GCA_036667055.1 Oscillospiraceae bacterium | reverse complement strand
CCCTTGAAAATCATTGTAATAAAGATAGCCACCACAGAAAAATTCTACACCGCAGCATTGCAGATGCTCAGCACGCTGCGGTGGAATTACCTCGCTGTTCCGGAAATTGCGGAAAATGAAACGGCGGTCATATCTGCGTGGATAAAAGAGCAAAGAGATGTTTCTAAAAAGCTATACAAAGCAGTCTTGCCAAAAACTGCTGCCGACCACGAGGGCGTGATTAATTTTTCTACAGACAATATCAAAACCACTTTAAGCAGCACCTCAATTTCCTGTGGTGAGTATTGTGCAAGAATTGCAGGGCTGCTTGCAGGGCTTGCAGCGACTAAAAGCTGCACATATTATCAGCTTTCGGAAATAGTATCTTGCGATGGCGACATAAACCCGAGCGAACAAGTGGCAGCTGGAAAGTTGATTATCTTATTTGATGGTGAGATTTTTAAAATTGGGCGTGGAATAAACAGCCTTGTCACCTTATCCGCCACCAAAACAGCGGATTTTGCAAAGATAAAGGTAGTGGAAGGGCATGACCAATACGCTGATGATATTCGCTGGATTTTTGAAGATAAGTATATTGGCAAAATGCCAAATAATTATGATAATAAGCTGCTGCTCGTTGCGGCAATTGATGCCTATCAAAAAGAGCTGGTTTCAACAGTATTATCTTCGGAATTTAACAATACAGTACAGCTCGACCTACCTGCCACCAAAAAGTATCTTGAAGACCAAGGCACGCACACTATAGCTATGAGCGATTCAGATATTCTTAAATCCGATACAGGCAGCAATGTTTTCATCAGCAGTCATATAAAATTTGTTGATGCCATAGAAGATATGGTTTTAACAGCATATTTAGAATAGGAGGTAAGTTATGGCAGGACAATTACGAGGTAATCAAACACTATCCGGAACGTGGGGAGAGGTTTGGATTGACGGTGAAAAGATTTATGAGCTGTCAAAAATTGATGTTAAAGTTTCGGCAAACCGTGAGGATGTTCAAATAGGATTGAGCGTCGACAGCAAGATGACCTCCTTAAAAGGAGAAATTACAATTGGCATCAAAAAGGTTTATAGCCGAGCCGCAAAAATACTGGAGGATTGGAAAAACGGCAACGATAAACGATGCCAAATCATCACAAAGCTCGCTGATCCCGACGCCATAGGGGCACAGCAGGAACGCTATGCTATCAATAATGTGTGGTGGAACGAATTGCCAATTGTGACTATGGAAATTGGCGGTAAAATCGAGGAAGAGTTTTCAGGCGGATTTACGCCGACCGATATGTTTGTTTTAGACAGAATTAATGCTTAAAAGGAGATGAAAAAATGGAAAACAAAAAAGTCTGCTGTCGGAGTTTACTCGCCGTGCAGCACAGCGTCTGCAAGACAAAAGAAAGCCTTTGCGAATAAAGCTGCACGTTGAAAGCATTGATGAGGATATTGTTGTGCGTGGATTGACCGAGGATGAAATTTTCGAATGTCAAGACATGAACACCGATGAAAGCCCATTGAGAGGCGATAAATATGGTGTATATATTGGCACGGTATCTCCGGATTTAAGGGCGGTGGCAAAAGAACTACTGGAAATTGGAGAAATAAAGGAAGCCATCGAGGTGGTCAATATTTTCTCTATAATGGAAATCACTGAGATAGCGAGAGAGCAGATGAAGTTATCAGGATTTGCTTCTGGTGGGGTGACAAGAATTGAAACACTAAAAAACTAATCGCCCAAGACGGAACATTAAATATGGTTAGCTGGTACATTCAAAAGGGGTTTTCGCCCGAATATCTGCTGGCTTTATGCAACACGGATAAACTGTTTTTTCTCGCTTCGATGGAAGTTGAAAAGGAGCGTTTACGCAAGATGGGAGGAATGCAGCTGTGAGCGTTAAAGGCGTTATAAGTATATCGGATAATGCGACAGCTGTGTTTCGCCAGCTGCGTAAAGAACAGTCCGCTTTCAAAAAAGAAGTTGAGAGCACAAAAAAAGAGATGGTTCGGACTTGGGATAAAAAATATACGGCAAAAATAAATGCTACTCCGGCGATGGCAACAATTAAAAGCTTGACAAAAAGTATGCAGCCATTAAGGCAAAAGATTGTAACGGCTCTTGCTGCCAAAGATGCTGCTACAGCAAAAATCGCAGCAACCACAAACAAGCTGAAGGTGTTAGGCAGTAAGGTTGCATCTCCAATTATAAAGGCAAAAGATGCTGCTACGTCAACAATAACAAAGGTTGCAACTCATCTTAAGGGCATAGCTACGGGCATTGCCATTCCCATTAGTATTGTGGGAGGAGCAGCCATCGCCGGCACATTGATGGCACTGTCCGGTGGTATGAAGCTTGAAACACAGCAGATATCAATGCAGCACTTTATTGATATAAATAACAAAGGCATGGATGAAGCAACACTTCAAAAAATGAGTCAGGATTATATCGCCGAGCTTCGTAAAAATGCAAATAGCACACCCTTTGAGACAGAGGAAGTTATGTCTGCCGGCACAAGAGCTGTCGGGTTAACCGGCGGAGACACTGCTGCCGCTATGGAGCTTGTAAGAATTGCAGAAGATATGGCGGCACTTACTCCGGGGAAAACGGTAGGGCAAGCTATGGAAGCTCTTGCCGACGCAAAAAACGGCGAGATGGAACGACTTAAAGAATTTAACGCAAAGGTAACTGCTGATGAATTTGAAAAGCTGGGGTTTCAAGGAATTGTAGAGCAAAAATTAAAAGCACAGTTTGAGGGCGGGTCAGCAAAGCTTGCCGAAAGCAGCTCAGGGCTTATATCAACAATTAAGGGCAGCATTAAAAGCCAATTTTCCGATTTTGGTTTAGTTGCAATGGAAAAGCTAAAACCAACATTAAAAGGTATAATCGGCATAATTGAGGCGGCAGCTCCTGCAATAACTAATTTGGGCATAGCTTTTGCCAATAACCTTGGAACTGGTATTGAATGGCTCACTTCAAAAATAATAAAAGCCGTGCCTATCATAAGCACATTAATAGGTTTTATATCCGGTGCTATCACAACGGTTGTTCCCGTGGTAATGATGATTTTTGGTGCGATGGGCGAAAAAATCGGCGGCGTCATTGATTTTATAAGCTCGAAGATGAGCTTTTTATCAGAGCTGATAACATGGGCTGCTCCATTGATAAGTGATATTTTATCTACCTCATGGACGGTTATCAGCCCGTTAATGGATTTGACAATATCCGCTTTTGAACTGCTGGCTAACTGCGTGCAAAGAGTTTTTCCTGTTATACAAACGGTTATTGACAGTTGCTGGCAATTTATAAAGCCTATTATCGAATGTATAAGTGCCGGTGTAACTGCTGCTGCAAACGCAGTCTCGTGGGCAGCTCAAAACCTAGGGTTTGGTTCTTCCGGCGGCGGCACTGATATCGGTCAAAATGCAAATGGCACAAATAACTGGCGTGGTGGAGCTACATGGGTAGGTGAAAAAGGTCCGGAGCTTATCGACCTGCCACGAGGCAGCCGTGTTTTGCCAAACAAAGAGAGCTTGCGGTTTGCTTCAAATGGTAAGTGCGGTGGAAATACATTCACCATCGCAAAGCTTGCGGACACTATTATTGTTCGTGAAGAGGCGGATATAGACAAAATCGGTGACTCGTTAGTAAGAAAATTGAAGCTTGCCACTGAAAATATTTGAGGGAAAGTATGAACAGTAGAAAATTTGAATTAAGCAGCAATGACAGGCAAGAAATAATAATATTGCCTGTCAATCCTCAAAGTTTTGCCATCTCATATCAGCAGCAAAATAAAGTTATTTCACTTGTAGATGTGGGGGAGGTAAACACTTTAGGCAATAGAGGGCTTGCAACCATATCGTCCATTGATAGCTTTTTTCCTTGTGAGGATTCACCTTTTTATCGTTATGCACAGATGCCGCCTGAACGCTATGTGGAAACCATCAAATGTTGGCAAGAAAAAAAAGAGCCGTTACGCTTAATTATCACTGATATGAATATAAACATAGCTGTGGCGATAGAATCCTTCGGCACAACAATCGTGGAAGGCAGCAAAGATGTAGCTTACGCTTTACAGCTTAAAGAGTTTAGATTTTTAAATATAATGCCAACTTCCGGTTCACTTAAAGAGCAGTCATTGACAGGTCTAGAATACCGACCAAATTCGTTGGTTGTTCCAAAGGAATATTTTATAAAGTCTCAAAATGATACACTGTGGGCGTTGGCAGTTCGATTTTATGGTGATGGAGACAAATGGAAAAAGCTGGCGGAAAACAATCCTCACATTGAAAAAGACAATCCACAAATAGGGCAAAGAGTGGTGCTTATATGATTTTTATAGTTGATGGTCAAGACATCACAGAGCTTGTGCAATCGGTAGCTTGGTCAGGCGGCAGCTATCAAGCGGCAAGAAAACTCACTTTTTCCTTGATATATAATCCTCTAGATTTTACACTTCCCACCGCCGCTGTAGAGGTTGGGAGCACAGTTATCTTTTCGCCAAACGATGATTATGATGAAAATAGTCAAACAAGTTTTTTAGGTGTTGTTTGGGATATAGATAAATCGACAAATGAAAATATAGCAAGCTTTACTGCATTCGATTTGCTGGTTTATGCCACAAAATCAAAGATAAATAGTCCCCTTTCGGGTACTGCTGAAAGCATAGCTAAAACAGTTTGTGAAGCTTTGGGAATTCCGTTTGGAACTGCCGCTGCAACCGGAATTCCCATATATTATTTATGTAAACAAAAAAGTGGGTATGAAGCTATTATGGCAGCGTACACCCAAGCCAGCCACCAAAACAGCAAAAAATATATGATTGTTATGCGTGGAAACAAATTGCGAGTTATAGAAAAAGGCGGCTTAATCAGCAATGTTATACTTGACGGTGAAAGCTGCATCACAGCTGCCACATATAAAACCTCGCTAGATAAAATGGTCAATAATGTTTTGATGATAAGCACTGATGGCGGCACGGTAGATGCGGTGGAAGACCCCGAGCTTCGACGCCGCTTTGGAACAATAACTGATACCTATCAAATGCAGGATGGGCAAGACAATATTACGTCCGCTGGCAAATTGATTAATGGCATTTCGCAAACTATCACCCTCACTTGTATTGATAACCCACTTTGTGTAACAGGCTATTCAGTCATTGTAAAGGAGAAAGTGACTGGTGTTTACGGTCGTTTGTATATTGAAAGCGACACTCACAGCTAAGAAATTTCCCCACCCCAAAATAACATAACCCGGGGTTTTTAAAAAATAATTGCT
>JAVWUR010000126.1:0-5310 GCA_036667055.1 Oscillospiraceae bacterium | reverse complement strand
TGTATTTTTCGTCATATTCCTCGGGCTGTTTAAGCTTGAACAGGTGTCCAAAGGCAGATATGACCGTGTATTCTCCGCACAGTATCGAGCCGTCCCTGTTAAAGGTTGGTCTGTCACATATCGCCGCCGCTATCGCCTTGCCAAGCTCCGGTTTTTCCGCAATTATTAATTTCAAATCTAAACTCCGTACTCTTATTTTACTATATATTTTTATCTATTATATACTTTTTCCCAAAAAGGTGCAACCTGCTCTGCCATTAAACCCCTCTTTGTTCCGTGGGTGCTAGCAACAAAACAAGCGGCAGCTTTATATCGCCGCCGCTTGTTAATTTTGCCGCTATTACAGACGTCTTTCCTTTGTTTCCTTTACCGCATACTCGATAAATTTGTCCATTGGCATAGCCTCGCTGAGCACTTCTTTTCTGTCTCTTGGCGTTACCGTTCCGTCCTCCTGCTCCTTGTCGCCCACAACTAGCATATAGGGGATTTTTTGCAGTTGATTTTCACGTATACGATAGCCTATCTTTTCATTTCGGTCATCAATTTCTGCTCTTATGCCTGCCAGTTTAAGCTGTGCCAGCACCTTGTTTGCATACTCGATATTTGCGCCGCTCACAGGTATTACCACCGCCTGAACAGGTGCTAACCACATTGGAAACGCCCCTGCAAAGTGCTCGATTAAAATACCGATAAAACGCTCTACCGAGCCGAACGCCACACGGTGAATCATAACCGGACGGTGTTTTTCTCCGTCTGCACCAACATACTCTAAGTTAAAGCGAATTGGCATCTGCATATCGAGCTGAATTGTGCCGCACTGCCATGTTCTGCCCAGTGCGTCCTGTAGATGGAAGTCGATTTTAGGACCGTAGAATGCGCCGTCGCCCTCGTTTACAAAGTAGTCAAGACCCAATTCATCCAGCGCACCACGCAGACCCTCTGTGGCGATATTCCACTCCTCGTCTGTACCCATGCTGTCCTCTGGTCTTGTGGACAATTCCACGTGATATTTTAGCCCGAACAGGTTGTAAACCTCGTCAAACAGACGTGCTACCCCTTTGATTTCATCACGGATTTGCTCCGTTGTCATAAAGATGTGAGCATCATCTTGGTGGAAGCATCTCACACGCATAAGCCCGTTTAAAGCGCCGGACAGCTCGTGGCGGTGAACAAGACCAATCTCCCCTACTCTCATAGGCAGGTCACGGTAGGAATGTGGCTCTAATTTGTACACAAGCATACCGCCCGGACAGTTCATTGGCTTTACTGCATAGTCCTCATCGTCAATCTTGGTAGCGTACATATTGTCTTTATAGTGATCCCAGTGGCCGGAGTTTTCCCACAGCTTTCTTGAAAGAATTGTAGGGGTTGAAATTTCAACATAGCCTTCACGCTGATGGATTTCTCTCCAGTATTCAAGCAACGTATTGTAAAGCGTCATACCCTTTGGCAGGAAAAATGGGAAACCGGGGCCTTCGTCCACCATAGCGAAAATTCCAAGCTCTCTGCCCAATTTTCTATGGTCACGTTTTTTTGCTTCCTCTAGCATTGTGAGATATTCGTCCATCTGTTTTTGTTTTGGGAAGGAGATGGCATAAATTCTTTTCAGCATCTTTTTGGTGTTGTCACCATGCCAATAAGCACCGGCAACGCTCATGACCTTGAAAGCACCAATTGCCCCTGTGGACAGCAGGTGAGGCCCTGCACAAAGGTCTAAAAACTCGCCTTGGTCATAGAAGGAGATAGCCTCTCCCTCGGGCAGGTCATTGATAAGCTCTCTTTTATATTCATTATTAGGGAATTTTTCAAGGGCTTCCGCTTTTGGCAGGGTGAAACGGGAGATGGAAAGGTTTTTCTTTGCGATTTCCTTCATCTCTTTTTCCAGCTTTGCCATCATGTCCTCGTCAATTAGCACCTCGGTGTCTATATCATAGTAGAAGCCGTTATCAATTGACGGCCCTATTGTCAGCTTTGCATCGGGGATAAATTTAAGCACCGCCTGTGCCAAAACGTGGCTGGAGGTGTGCCAAAATGCCTTTTTGCCCTCTTTATCATCAAAGGTCAGAATTTCAAGGTTTACATCCTTGTCTGCCATATCTCTCAAATCGTGAACCTTGCCATTGACAAGTGCGGCGGTAGCTTTTTCCAAAAGCTTTGGGCTGATTGATTTTGCTATATCTCCATAGCTGATCGGTTTGTCGAACTCTCTTTGAGAGCCATCTTTGAGTGTTACTTTAATCATAGTAATATACTCCCTTTCTCTTTTGTTTCTTCAGCTTGTGCAAGGGCTTTTCCCCTGTTTTGGCTGCGCCATTTGCCTTAGGAATTTTGGCGTATAAAAAAAACACCATCATCCCCAAAACGGGATGAGGTGTATAATAGGCCCCACGGTTCCACCCGAATTGCAACCGAATAAAAACGGCTGCCACTCTTTAGATAAGATATAACGGTCTTGCCCGTACACAGTTCTCTGTGTCTGCTGGTGTGGTGGTACTTTATTTTTTTGCTGCTTTTTTTCACCATGCAAAAGCTCTCTTGGAAACAATAAGATAAAACATATCCACGTCATTGCTTTAATAACATTATATTATCATTGTTTTTATGTGTTGTCAACACATTTTATGTACAAATTTATATTAATTCTTGACAATATAACTAAATTAATTTAAAATGGAAGGAGTAGTTTTTATATAAAGAATTTTATTCTATTTATTATATTAAAATTTAATACTAAATTTACTAAAGGAGAGAAATTATGTTACCAATTTGGCAAGCAGCCGTGGTAGCAATTATTGGTATGATTATCGCCGGAGCTGTATGCTTTCAGGGCGGTGTTTCTCATAGACGCAAAACTGCCGAGGCTAAGATTGGCAGTGCCGAAGATGAGGCAAAAAGATTAATCAATGATGCTATTAAAACAGCGGAGCAAAAACGCAAGGAAGCACTTTTAGAAGCAAAAGATGAAATTTTCAAGATGAAAGCGGAGGGCGACAAGGAATTAAAGGAGCGCCGTGGTGAAATTTCAAGGCAGGAACGCAGAATTAGCCAAAAAGAGGAGGCTCTTGACAAGAAAACAGAAAATATAGAGCTTAAAGAGCAGGACGCAAAGCAAAAGCAGGAGCTTATCCTTTCAAAGCTAAATGAAATTGAGCAGATGAAACAGCGTGAGATTGAAAAATTAGAGGTCATATCAGGGCTTTCCAGCGAGGCGGCAAGGGTTATGATTTTAGACCGTCTTGACGACCAGTTGGCACACGAAAAGGCGCTAAAAATAACCTCCTATGAAAACCAGCTTAAAGAGGACAGCGACGATTTAGCACGCAATATCCTTACACAGTCCATTGCAAGATGTGCCGCAGACCACGCACAGGAGGCGGTTGTCAGCGTTGTGCCGCTACCAAGTGACGAGATGAAGGGGCGCATTATCGGCCGTGAGGGGCGCAACATCCGTGCCCTTGAAACTGCAACAGGGGTTGATTTAATTATTGATGACACACCCGAGGCAATCACACTTTCAAGCTTTGACCCCGTTCGCCGTGAGGTGGCAAGGGTTACCCTTGAAAAGCTTATCGCCGATGGGCGCATACATCCGGCAAGAATTGAAGAGATGGTGGACAAGGCTCGCAGAGACGTGGAGCTTGCCATTAAAAAAGAGGGTGAAAAGGCGGTTATGGACGCAGGTGTCCACGGCTTGCACCCCGAGATTATAAAGCTTATCGGGCGGCTTAAATACCGCACAAGCTACGGTCAAAACGTGTTAAAGCACTCCCTTGAAGTGAGCTTTTTGTCGGGGCTTATCGCAGGTGAATTAGGAATAGATGTGTTATCCGCAAAGCGTGCAGGGCTTTTACATGATATCGGCAAGGGGCTTGACCACGAATATGAGGGCACCCACGTTTCTATAGGCGTTGAGGTGGCGAAAAAATACCGTGAATCCCCTGCCATCATCCACGCAATACAGGCGCACCACAATGATGTAGAGCCACAGACCCCACTTGCATTTATCGTTATGGCGGCGGATGCCATCAGTGCGGCAAGACCGGGCGCAAGACGAGAAAATCTTGAAAACTACATCAAGCGTCTTGAAAAGTTAGAGGAGATATCCAACAGCTTTGCAGGCGTAGAAAAAAGCTTTGCTATTCAAGCGGGACGTGAAGTTCGCATAATGGTAAAGCCCGACATAGTTGACGATGATAAATTGACAATTTTGGCACGTGACATTGTGCTTAAAATTGAAAATGAGCTTGACTACCCAGGACAAATCAAGGTTAATGTCATAAGAGAAAACAGAGCGATTGATTTCGCAAAATAAAAAACAAAAAAGGAGATGGGGCTTTTGTGGCTTTGTCTCCTTTTGCTTATAGCCGTGGGGCTGTGCTGACGGCTGTGCTGACGGCTGACCGTTTACGGCTGTCGGCTTGCGGCTGTCGGTTTACGGCTATCGGCTGACGGCTGACGGTTTGCGGCTGACGCTGACGGCTGTCGGCTGACCGCTGACGGTTTATTATATTAGGAGGTGACTGGCTATGAAAATTTTATTTATCGGGGACATTGTGGGAGAAAACGGGCTGTGGCTTTTAAAGAAAGGGCTGCCCCTTTTAAAAAAGGAGCTGCAACCCCATGTGACTATTGTAAATGGGGAAAACTCGCATAGGAACGGCACAGGGCTTACCAAAAGGGAGGCAGACACCATCTTCAGTCTGGGTGGTGACGTGATAACCGGCGGCAACCATTCCTTACGCCGCTGCGGCATCGAGCTGTACGAGGAAAACCGGTGTATTCTGTGCCCCCAAAACTTCAATTTTGCCACAGAGGGCTGTGGTGTGTGCGTGGTGGATTTAGGCAAAACTCAGCTTTGTGTTGTAAATTTAATCGGCACGGTTTTTTTAGAAGCCCACAAAAACCCATTTTTTTCCGCCGATGAAATTGTGGAAAAATATAAGAATATGCCAATATTTGTGGATTTTCACGCCGAGGCAACCAGCGAAAAATATGCCCTTGGCCACTATCTTGACGGCAGAGTTTCTGCTATAGTGGGTACCCACACCCATGTGCAGACCAATGATGACCAAATACTCCCAAAGGGCACGGCGTACATCACCGATGTGGGCTGTGTTTGCAGCTGTGACAGCGTGCTGGGGGTAAAAAAAGAGCTTGCCATACAAAAGCAAAAATATATCTGCCCTGTGCTTTTTGAGGTGCAGGAGGGCGGCGGCTTTATCAATGGGGTTGTTATAGAAATTGATGATAAAAGCCGAAAAGCCCTATCAATTGAAAAAATTCACAGAACTTTCAACTAAGTCACGCTAA
>JAVWUR010000125.1:0-5332 GCA_036667055.1 Oscillospiraceae bacterium | reverse complement strand
TTTACTTAAAAATAAAGATAAATAGAAAGAGGATTTACTTTGAAAAGCTTAGTAATTGATAAAGAAAAATTAATTAATCAAAATGATTTTATCTCAATTGGGGAATATAGCTTTTATTACAAGGATGATGGATTTTATTGTTCAACAATGGTGCAGGTGTCGGAAAAATTAAATTACATAGACAGTTATGAACAGGCGGAGCAATTGATTTATCCGAAATTTAACCGCAACACTCGTGTTCAGTATCAAATTCCGGAAATTGAGTTGGAAATTCAGCAACCGATACAAAAACCGCAAAAACCTAAAAAAAACATATTGATGTCGCTTATACCAGCCCTTGTTATGCTTGCGATGACAATTGTATTAAGGGGTATTATGGGCGGCGGTGGCACATTTGTAATTTATAGTGTTGTATCTATGTCCATTGGCGTGGTAATGTCTGTTATTACATATTTTCAAGATAACAAAGCTTATAAGAAAGAATATGAAGAGAGAATTGAACAATATAATAAATACATTGATGAAAAGAAACAAGAAATTGTTGCTGCTCGTGAGAAGGAGCTTAGAGCCAGAAATTTGATATATGAGTCGATTGATAATAGCATAAACGAAGTAGATAACTTTGGTCGGAGACTTTTTGAAAAATCAGCGGAGGACAAAGACTTTTTACAAGTGTACCTCGGCAAGGGGAGAATTGAATCGTCTAATGATATTAAATACACAAAGCAAGAGTTTGCAGATTTAGAGGATCCCCTATCACAGATTGCGGAAAATATATCGAAAGAATTCAAGTATATAGAAAATGCACCAATAATCTCGGATTTTAAGGCTTCATCTGGAATTGGAGTTGTTGGAACACAAGCAGAGCTAGAACAAGTGTTAAGAAACATGACTATAGATATTGCAATACGGCATTTCTATAGCGATGTTCGTTTTGTATATATTCTCAGGGCAGATGAAATTTCCAATTTCAGTTGGATAAGATGGCTACATAATGTAGAGAATACGCAACTTGATGTTAGAAATATCGTATGTGACGAGGAAAGCAAAAATGTAATACTGGAGAATTTGTACTCAATTTTATCATTGCGAGAATTACAAGTGCAGGAGAATAAGGATACCGTATTTGATGAAGAGTATGTGATTTTCATTACAGATTCCTCAGCTATCAGCAAATATCCGGTATCAAAGTATGTTAAAAATTGCGATAAGCTGGGATTTACTTTTGTTTTCTTTGAGAATTATGAGGAAAAGCTACCTCAGGGATGTACTGAGATTATCCGCATAAGTGACGCACAAGTAGGAAGGGCAATTAAAAGTATAGATGGTGATATAGTTTCAGAGTTTAAATATCCGGAAATCGGCAGTCAAACAGCCTCAGAAATAGCAAAGAAATTAGGGGCAGTAACTGTTGATGAAGTTAATTTGGAGAGTCAGCTCACAAAAAATATATCCATGTTTGAGTTGTTACAGATTATCTCAGTAGACGATTTAAGGCTTGATGACAGGTGGAACAATTCAGTTGTATACAAGAGCATGGCAGCACCATTAGGGGTAAAAAACAAAGGTAAAGTTGTATATCTTGATATAAGTGATAAATCAAATGGACACGGCCCTCACGGCTTGGTTGCAGGCACAACTGGATCGGGTAAGAGCGAAATTCTCCAGACATATATTTTGTCAATGGCAACATTGTTTCATCCATATGAGGTAGGATTTGTAATTATAGATTTTAAGGGCGGCGGAATGGCAAATCAGTTTAAGAACTTGCCACATCTTATTGGAACAATTACAAATATCGACGGTAGAGAGATTAATCGTTCGTTACTTTCAATAAAAGCTGAATTAATTCGAAGACAGGAACTTTTTTCGGAAAATGGTGTTAACCATATTAATGATTACATCAAGCTATACAAGAGCGGTAAAGCTTTGCGCCCATTGCCGCACTTAATAATGATTGTGGATGAATTTGCTGAGCTGAAAGCTGAGCATCCTGACTTCATGAAAGAATTGATATCAGCAGCTCGAATTGGGCGAACCTTAGGCGTTCATTTAATATTAGCAACGCAAAAACCAGCCGGTGTTGTGGATGCTCAAATCTGGTCAAACTCTAAATTCAAGCTTTGCTTAAAAGTCCAGACGAAAGAGGACAGCAACGAAGTAATTAAAACACCATTAGCTGCGGAAATTGTTGAACCCGGTCGGGCATATTTTCAGGTTGGAAACAACGAAATATTTGATTTATTTCAATCGGCATATAGCGGTGGTAATGTTCCGTCAGGCAGTGACGCAAATGAGCAGGTGTTTTCGATTTACGAACTGAATGTTTGGGGCAAGAAAACACTTAAATATACCAATAAAAAATCGCAAAAATCATCTGAAACCAAAACTCAACTACAAGCAATTGTTGAATACGTATTTGATTATTGCAAAGCTCAGAATATTGATAAACTTTCCGGCATATGTTTGCCGTCGCTTAAGGATATTATCAACACTAAAGAATTGGACTATAGTGAGAAAAATGTGGGGTACGCTATTCCTATTGGCGTGTTCGATGATCCGGAACAACAAAGGCAAGGCGAAGTGAAGTTGGATGTTGCAAAAGAAAATATCTATATTGTAGGCTCACCACAAATGGGTAAAACCGTAATGCTTCAAACAATTATTTATGGACTGATAAAAAATAATTCACCCAAAGAGGTGAATATGTATTTAATCGATTGTGGAAGCATGGTCTTAAAAATTTTTGAAGATTCTTATCATGTTGGAGGTGTTGTACTTTCTAACGAAGAAGAAAAATGCAAAAATTTGTTTAAGCTTCTAAACACTATTGTATTACAAAGGAAAAAGATACTTTCCGCAAAAGGCGTTGGTAACTATGCAGCGTATTTTGACGCCGGATATAATGATTTACCCATGGTGGTGGTTGTTATTGACAATATGGCAGCTTTCAAAGAATATTTTCCTGATCAGGCAGAAGAAATTAATATCTTGACAAGAGAAGCTCAAGGCGTGGGCATTTCTTTCATTGTCACTGCAGCTAGTTCAAATGCATTAAATTACAGAATTCAGTCAAATTTTGGAAAAAAATTCGTATTAAATTGCAATGATGAGAATGAGTATAGCAATATGTTTGGACATTGTAAGGAAACCCCAAAGGAAGTCGCCGGTAGAGGTCTATTTGTTCTGGATAAACGAATTTTGGAATTTCAAGCTGCGATGTTTGGCGACGGACTTAAAGAAGCGCAAAGAAGCCAAGAGTTAAGGGACTATATTACTGCACGCAACGATGAATACAAAATTAGAGCACAACAAATACCGATGATTCCGGAAAAATTGTTGCTTTCTGAATGTATGGAGAATAATTCTGCAGCGTTCAAAAACAAAAGAATTATTCCTATTGGAATGGATTTTACAACAGTCGATTTCTCATTGCTCAATCTTAATTATTCCGGAAGTCTAGCTTTGATTGGTGATACTGAAAGCAAGGAAAAATTTATTGCCAATTTTGTCAAAGCGGTGTCTGGTACGATAATTTATCACGGAATGGAAGCAACCATAATTGATGACAAAACCAAGAAAATGAAAAGCTATGAATCCCTTGGCTTTGTTACACATTATACTGCCGATGTGGCGGATGGGATGTCCTTGGTTTTGGAATTCTGTGATGACGTAAAGCAACGCAAAGAAAATGATGAATTAGAGGGATTTGTTGTATTGATTCTTAACAATCAGGAAGTATTCCGACGCATTTGTCTAGAAAAAAGAGAGGGTAAATCTTTATCAGATGCAATCAAGAGCGCTAATGAGGCTAATGCATTTATATTATTTGCTAATGTTGACAATCAGCCTGTTGGGTTCAACTCGTCCGAAGTGATGAAAACAATTAAGGACGAAAAACAAGGAATTGCGTTCCTTCCAATCTCTGAGGTGAAAATATTTGATATTTCCGGAAGGGCAAAAACCGATTCATTGTTTGATAATACAATGGGATATAGATTTGACGGAAGTACATATTCTAAAATTAAAATATTTGACTAGGAGGTGAGGAATGGTGGCAAAGGATTCAGGAAACGTTATTTGCAATGGTAATATAGATACCAGTAAAATTTATGCAGCACATATGCAAATAAAAGAAATAGTAGAGTCATTTAGAGATGTTAATTATAATGTGGAAAATATCACTGAGACTATCAAAGAAAATTGGGTTGGTGAGGGAAGAAATGAGTTTGAATTACAATACAAGCTACTGATTAGGAAGATATACGACTTTGGTGATACATTACAAGATATATACGATGCGCTTGTGGAGGCAGAAGTAGAATACGAAACATCAGACGATAGCTTAAGGAAGGACTTCGTAAAAGCGGTAGAAGGTAGGTAAAATATTATGGCAAGCAGTAACGATTACTACAGATTGTATGAACAAAAAATGACAGCTGTAACAACATTCGATAATAGAATCAATGATTTACGTGGAATACTTTCAAATCTTACCGATAATATGTATGATGAAATCAGAGCCATTAATAATGAGCTTGACTATTTGAAAAGCGACCTAAATAAGGCTGTTCGTCACAATGCAACATTTACCCGTTGTGCGAATTCACTGGAAAGCAAAAAGGAAAAAGCAGTTACAGCGGATGCAAGCTTAAGAACGGTGTGTGATGATTTACAAGAAGAAATAACGAGAGTGTCCAATCAGAAAAATCAAGCGATTAGCGATAGGGAGTATTACTACAGCCAGTATGTCGTTAAAAAGGAAGAAGAACATCAAATCTGGTTAGATCAATTATTGAAAGGAGAGTTAAAATGAGTACTATAGCGGTTTCTTACAGTAGTATAAAAGATGCTTCAAATGAAGCTAAGTCTGTTGCAAAAAAGCTTAATGAATATGCTGGAACAATCGAAAATACCGTTTACAATAAATTGAATAATTACAATGAAGAATGTTACCCTAACCTTTCAAATGCGAAATTAAAGGCAAATGATAAAAAATCTTCCTTGGGAACGACAGCGGGTATGTATACTAAGTATTCAACAGATTTGGATGAACTTTTGGACAAATGCAAAGAAGTTGATAGAAGTGTAAAAAGTGGAATATCATTGCTTACGGAAACATTTAAAGAAAATCATGGTATAAGGAATAGCAAGGTTGAAAATGCTATTGGTTATTTCTTCACCGCAGCAGTTAATTTAACGGGTGTTGGTAGATGGCTAGGTGATGGCAAGGACAAATTAACGGCGGGTGCAAATTATTTAAAAGATTCAATTAAGGAATGGTATAATTATGACGGCGGTAAAGACGTAATAAATGGTTTGATTCTGGGGC
>JAVWUR010000124.1:0-5346 GCA_036667055.1 Oscillospiraceae bacterium | reverse complement strand
TTTGTACAGAAAAGAATGGCTACACCGTCAAGTATGACAGCGATGGTGGAACAGATGTTGCCCCAAAAACTGGTGTGACGTGGATGGGAAAAAATCTACTCCCAACGGCAAACCCAACCAAGAGCGGCTATACTTTTGAAAAGTGGCAGCATGGTGCAACAGATGTTAGCGCACAAAGCACCTACGCAGCATTGGCAGTTACAGAAAAGGCAGAGATTACTTTAAAAGCTGTGTGGACGGAAAAGAGCAATTATAAAGTAACCTACAATACCGATGGCGGCTCTACTGTTGCCGTCAAAACCGCTTTGAAGTGGACAAACAACAATCTGATCCCCCCAGCACCCCCGACCAAAGCGGGCTATGATTTTGTAAAGTGGCAGCATGATAACACTGACGTGGACGCAACCACCGCCTACAATACCTTGGCAGTTACAGACACCACAACGGAAATCACACTAAAGGCTGTTTGGACGGAAAAAACCTATACCATCAGCTATGCACCCGACAACGGAACTTCAATTCAAAACGCAACTAAAAAATGGGTAGATGCCAGCTTACTGCCAACACCCGAGCCTGTCAAAACAGGCTATACCTTTGACGGCTGGTATTATGGCAGCACTAAGGTTGAGGTGGCAACAACCGTGGCTACGCTAATTCCTTTGGATAACACAAGCACCATTTTGTTAACGGCACATTGGAACGCAGAGCCAGGCAAAGCACCTGATATTTCCGGAGAAGTAGAGGACGAGGCAAACAAACCTGTGGAAAATGCCAAAGTAAGGCTTACACAGGGAAGTGAAACCAAATATGGCCCCGTAACTACCAACGCACAGGGGCAGTACTTTATACCAAATCTGAAACCCGGCATTTATAATCTTGTGGCAGAAAAAGCCAATCAAATTGTAACGGTTATTATTACAGTTGAGAAAAGCGATTTGCGACAGAGACTGGTTTTGCCTGCTGCGGAAAAGAACTCGGTTCTAGATGTGCAGGGTTCGGATACACCGCCGGTAGTGGTTGGAAACTTGGAAGGAGTCGCCGAAGGCGAGAATTTGGATGGAGCAACTTCACTCACTATTAAGCTGACGGTGAAAAAAGAAGCAGAGCAGACAAGCGGAAAGGAACATACCGAAATTCGCCAAAAGGCGGGTGAAAATGCGACTATTCTGTTCTTAGACGCTGTGCTTACCAAGCAAGTGGATAACAACGCACCAGTGAACATAGGTGGCATCAACACAAAGGTGCTGGAGCTGGTAATTCCATTTGATCTCACAGGGAAAGACAATGTGAGAGTATACCGTCACCATGGTGATGTGGATGCTTTCACTGAATTAAGTGCAAAGCCTGCCCCCGGAGCGGCACAGGACGAAACCTGCTATTTAGATAGGAACGCTAATTTAATTCACGTATATGCAGAAAAATTTTCTGCCTACGCTATCGCTTATGATAAAAAGAGTGGTGGCACAGACGATGGTAGCTCCACCGATGGCAGCGATTCGTCCTCGGACACCTACTACTACATCAAAGCCACGGCAGGCGTGGGCGGCTCTATGAGCACCCCCGAAAGAGTAAGGGTAAGAGCTGGGGAAAGCGCAGGATTTACCATCACTCCCGACAAGGGCTATCAGATTGCAGATGTAAAGGTAAACGGCAAGAGCATTGGGGCAAAGAAATACTATGTATTTACCAATATCCATTCTGACCAGACCATCCACGCAACTTTCAAGAAGGGTGGACATGAGAATCCGCTGACCGGCATGTCTGCTGACGAGGACAAAAATATCTTCGCCCGATTTGAAGAGCTATTTACAAAATAGTAGCGCTTCAAAAGCAATAAAACAAACGCAATAAGGCGGCGGTAGACACAGTAAGTCTATCGCCGCCTTTTGTATAATAAAGTGGCGGACGCCGCCACAGAAAGTATGAAATGAAACAAGAACAAAAAACAAAATTATGCATTGCCATTGCAGTGGCTGCTGTAATATGCATTGCACTTTTGGCGGTGCTTGGGACAAGAAACCCCAAAGAGCAGGAAAACCGCCCCGATACCTCCATGTCAAGAGGTGAGGGGGAAATTACTCATGGTGAGGTAGCAAAGCTCCCCGAAGCACCAGAGAAAATAGAAATACCAAAGGACAGCCCCCTTGGCAAGGCAAAGGCAGAAAATCCAGATGCCGTTGCATGGCTGCAAATACCAAACACAGAAATCAACAATGTGGTTATGCAAACCTCAAACAACGAGTATTACTTGTTTCGCGATGAAACAGGACAAAAAAGCCCGTGGGGCAGCTATTTTGCAGATTACTATGCCAATCTTTCCTCTCCTGACAGTCTGATACAAAATACGGTGCTTTACGGACATACCGAGAACAAGGATAACCCCCAGGGCAAGCGGTTTTCACAGCTATTCAAGTACACGAGCTTGGATTTTATGAACGCCAATAGAAACATTTATTTGACCGTGGGAGCGAGCAAGCTGACCTTTGAGGTTTTTGCGGTATTCTACTCTGATACAGGTTTTTATTACATAGACCCCAAGCCCAGCGACCAAGGCTTTGGCAAATTCATGGAGGGGGTCAATGCCCGAAACGAATTTGTTTTTGACGGCATGGAAGTGACCGAGCAGGACAAGCTGCTAACCTTATCGGGCTGTTCCCACCAATACGATGTGAATAAAACAGGAAATCACCGCATTGTGGTGATGGCAAAGCTGATACCCAGCGATGCTGTCAGCACAACGGCAACCATAAGCCAAAACCCATCCCCTGTGCGGCCCCAGCCGTAGAGCAGTTGTTTTTTCGGTGCTGTTGCCATATATAACTCCCTTTTGGGAATATAATCCTTAATGGGTATCATATCGAAAGACACTCTGTTTTGAAAAATATTTTTTATAGAGACGGCTGTGTACGCTTTTTAAATTCTGATTTTAACATTATGGCACAGACCACCGACATAATCACCTCGGCGATGGGGAAAGCCAGCCACACCCCTGTTGTGCCAAGGGATAAAGATAGAATGTAGGCACAGGGCAGCAGTATTATAAGCTGTCTAAAAAGGGTTATCACAAGGCTGACATTCGCTTTTCCTATTGCCTCAAACTCCGCACAGGTGATAAAGGAGAAGGTGGAGGGGATAAACCCGATGCTGACTATGCAAAACAATTCAATACCCATACTTAGCATATCGCTGTCGGCGTGGAAAAGGGACATAACCCATTGGGGGGCACCCCACAAAACCGCTGTGCCAATTGCCATTATGATGGCAACGGTGACTAGGGAAATTTTGATAATCTCCTTTTCCTTGCGGAGGTTTTTTGCGGCATAATTGTACCCCACGATAGGACGTATGCCCTGTACAAGCCCACTTGTAGGCATAAAAACAAAGCTTTGCAGCTTGTAGTAGATGCCGAACATAGACACGGACATCTGAGAAATTTGAGACAAAATCCCATTTAGGCAGGACACCAAAACCGAGGGCAGTGCAATGACTAAAATGGAGGGCACCGCCACGCTGTAAATCTCTTTAGCTATCTCTACTGGGTGGCAGCTATCACGGTAAAAACGAAGCTTTATGTCGCTGTTAGGAGACAAAAGCAAGGCGATACCAAACAGACACGCCGCCCATTGACCGATAACTGTGGCGATTGCCGCACCCATAACCCCCATTTTAGGGCAGCCAAACAGACCGTAAATCATAATAGGGTCAAGGACGATATTTATGACACAGCCCAATATAAGCTGATACATAGGAACCATCATCTTGCCATAGGATTGAAATATTTTTTCAATGACAATCTGCACCTGCTGACCTATGCACAAAAACAAAACCACCGCACCATATTGAATACTGTACTCGATAACCTCCGGTGAGGAGGTAAAGCTTTCCACAAAGGGACGCAGGGCAAAAAAAGCTGCAATTATAATAAAAATATAATTCAATATGCTAAGGGCAAGGCTGATAACACAGGCACTGCTCGCTTTTTCCTCCTGCTTTGCACCAAGGCACCGTGCCACATAGCTGCTAGTGCCAACGCCTATGCCCACGGACAGGGCGAGGGTGATATTCTGTAAAGGGAAAACAATGGACACGGCGGCGATGGCGTTTTCTCCCAAGGCGGAGACAAACATACTGTCCACAATGTTATATAGCGACTGGATAAACATAGAGAGCATGGGTGGGATAACCATAGAAAAAAACAGGGGCAGGGTCTTTTTGCTCTCAAATTGATTGGCTGAACTCATATAAAACTCCTCATAAAAACCACCAAAATAAAAAAACTGTACGAACACTTTGTTTGATATGGAAACAAAGAAAGTCATACAGTTTTTGGTTTTTTTAGTATAACAGAAAATGCGGTGGCTTGTCAATAGAGCATGGCAAATATTCACAGATAGGATATGTACAAATGGCGGTATAGGTGTATAATATTACTATAAATAATTTTGATTTAATATGCTAAAGGAGGAATTTATATGGATGCAAGGATTGAAAAAACCATAGCGGCACTTAAAGAAAACAGGTTTGGTGCTTACTATGCACAAAACTCCGTGGAGGCTCTGGAGATAGTGAAGGGGCTTTTGAAGGACGGGGAAAAACTGAGCCGTGGAGGGTCATTGACAATTCAGCAAACGGGAATACTGGACTATATGAAATGCGGCAAATACGATTTTAAAGACTCCTACACCGCCAAAACCCCCGAGGAAAAGGAAGAGCAGTTAAGAGACAGATTTTTTTGCGACACCTTTTTTTGCTCTGCAAATGCAGTGATAACCGATGGCAGGCTGTATAATGAGGACGGAATTTGCACCCGTGTAGCACCGCTTTTGTGTGGGCCAAAGCAGGTTATTGTGGTTGTGGGCAAAAACAAGCTGGTAGACTCGGTGCACGAGGCGAAAAAACGTGTTATGACGGTGGCAGCACCGCTGAACACCCAGCGTCTAAACTGCGACACCCCTTGCAGAGAGGACGGCGTGTGCCACAACTGTAAAAGCGAGGGCAGAATTTGCTGCTCAACGGTTATAACTAACTTTAACAGAGTTAAAGAGAGAATAAAAGTTATCATTGTAAACGAAGATTTAGGAATGTAAAAAAATACTCCAAGCACTTAACCTCCGCTGTGATAAAAACACTTTGGAACAGGGGAGGTTAGGGCTTTAATTAGATAATTGCAAATAAAAAAAGCAACCTCTTTTGAGATTGCTTTTTTTTGGTGGGCCTTCACAGACTCGAACTGTGGACCGTCCGGTTATGAGCCGGATGCTCTAACCAACTGAGCTAAAGGCCCTGTTGCAATGCCCTAGTATTATATAATATACCAAGGCATTTGTCAATTGTTTTTGGCAAAAA
>JAVWUR010000123.1:0-5403 GCA_036667055.1 Oscillospiraceae bacterium | reverse complement strand
TTTTTGCCCCGAGAGCCGGTGTGGACGAGTCCATAAAAGGCGTTGCCACAAGCCCAAGACAGGCGAGCACACCCACTGCCATAAACCCGAAAAACAGCCTTTTGCGCCAGCCCTTAAAGTCTCCCAGCGCCCCTAAAAGAGGAGCGAGCACCGCACAGATAATCATAGCAAAGCTAGTGCCAAACCCCCAGCGGCTCAGTGCGTCCACATCGTTATGACTTACCGTGTTATAGAAAATCGGCAAAAGGGTGACTATGATTACGCTTTGTGCACTGTTTGCCCAGTCGTACATCATCCAGCTTTTTTCCTGTTTTGTGTAGCCCTTTAAAAATTTCATAGCAACCTCCGTATTGATTTAAACAATATAACTTTAATGTATTATATTCTTATCTATTATATTAATATCTATCTATGGTTTAGTCAAGTTTACATTTTAGAAAATTCTTGTAAAGCTTTTGTAAAGTCCTTTTTATCCTATGAGCTTGCCGTCTTTTAGGGTGAGACAGCGGTCGGCTAAGGGCAAAAGGCTTCTGTCATGGGTTATCATCAAAATTAAAGTTCCTGTATTTTGCAATTCCTTTATCTTTTCCAGCACCAAGGCGGCGCTCTCACCATCAAGATTGCCTGTAGGCTCGTCGCAAAACAGAATTTTAGGCGCTGCCACCAGTGCCCTTGCTATTGCCGCCCGCTGCTGCTGTCCCCCCGACATCTGATAGGGCATATATTCTGTGCGGTGTCCAAGACCCACCGACAGCAGCGCCTGCTTTGCCCTCTCATTTCTCTTTTTTTTGTCAACCCCTTGATATTTAAGGCAGAGCGCCACGTTTTCAAGGGCGGTGAGGGAGGATATAAGGTTGTACCCCTGAAAGATAAAGGCAATATCCCTCCGCCTTATATCGTACAATTCTTTGCGCCGCAGCTCCTTTACATTTTTGTGGTTTAGAATAAGTGTCCCCTCGTCAAAGCTATCAAGGCAGCTTAAAATGTTCAAAAGTGTGCTTTTCCCACAGCCGCTTTGCCCTGTGACTATGCAAAATTCCCCCTCCCTTGCCGAAAAGCAAAGCTTGTCCAGCACAATATTTTCCCCATCTACCCCCATATATTTTTTGGTAATGTTTTCTGCTCTAATCATATTATATCTCCTTTTGCTCCCCGTCATATTAATAGTTTTATTGCGCATACTAGATTTATGCAATTTGTACAAATATAACTGCATTTTGGGGGTAAAGGAATTGAAAAGTATAATAAAATCTTTTGTTTTTGCGGCGGTTTTACTCACCGCTTTTTCCGTATATGTGGGTACGCTTGTGCCTTCTGCCATGTATTTTGCTTCCGGTGAGGAGATAATGGTTAAAAGCTTGCCCATGATAAGCCTTGAAAAAAAGCCGCTAAAGGGGCAGAGCAAGAGTGCAAATGCCTCCTCTAAGCTGGAATATCAAGCAAAGCTATTTGGGGTTTTACCCGTTAAAACCGTCAATGTCTCCACCGGAACGGTTAAAAAGGTTTCCGTGGCAGGCACACCTTTTGGGATAAAGATGTTTTCGGACGGGGTTATGGTGGTTGGCTTTTCCGAGGTTCTCACCTCCACAGGCTATCAAAGCCCCGCTAAGCTTGCGGGTATACGGATGGGGGACATAATAATAAGCATGAATGGCACCCCCACTAAGTCTAATGATGAGGTGGAAACTATCATAAAAAAATCGGGACAGCGCCCTATAACCGTGGACTATATTCGGGACGACAGCCAGCACAGCGCCACTCTTGTTCCTGCTATGGACTCCTCCACAGGGGGCTTGCGCACCGGTATGTGGGTGAGGGACTCCTCCGCCGGCGTTGGCACCATGACCTTTTATGACACTCAGCGAAATCTTTTTGCCGGCTTGGGACATGGAATAAAGGACGCAGACACACAAAAGGATATCCGGCTTTTGTCAGGAGAGATTGTACCCGTTAAGATAATCGGTCTTGTAAAATCCAAAAACGGTGAGACTGGGGAATTAAAGGGCGCTTTTCTCACAAGCTTTCCCAGCGGCAAGGTGCTTATGAACAAGGACAGCGGTGTATATGGGCAGATATTCTCCGCTGTAAACGAGAACATGATGGAGATTGCCTCTCCCCAGGAGGTGCTGCCGGGCAAGGCATATATCCTCACCACCATAAGCGGAACAAAGCCCAAACAGTATGAAATTATCATTGAAAAGGTTTCGCTAACCAGCCAAAATATCAACAAAAATATGGTGATACGCATAACCGACCCAGAGCTTTTGGCGCTGACAGGGGGCATTGTTCAAGGTATGTCTGGCTCGCCAATAGTGCAAAATGGCAAGCTAGTGGGTGCGGTGACCCATGTTTTTGTAAACCAAGTGGAACGTGGCTATGGCATTTTTGCCCAGAATATGATGTTTACTCTTGACGCCATGGAGGGCATCGCTTTAAAAAGCGCAAGCTGAAATAGGCAGACGGACAGCCTTGAAATCCCCCGCTGATATCTAGCTGTTTACCATAGATTTTTATTGGGAAATACTGTATACTATAGTTATATATACTTAAAATAAAGTGAGGTGTACTATGTATAAAAATAAAAAGGTTTACGCTGTTATTGTGGCGGGGGGCAGCGGCACAAGAATTGGCTTTGACAAGATGCTTTATGTGATAGATGGAAAAGCCGTTGTGGAAAGAAGCGTTGCCGCCTTTAGCGAAAACTCCTATGTGGACGAAATTGTGGTGGTGGCAGGGGAAAATATTGCCCGAGTGACAGCCCTGTGCCACGGCTATGGCAAGGTTGTGTCCGTTGTGCGAGGGGGTACCACTCGTGCCCAGTCGGTGCTCAAGGGCATAGGGCAGCTAAAGGGCAGCGGTATTGTCGCCATCCATGACGGCGCACGTCCCTTTGTGAGTGAACGAGTGATTTGTGAAGCGGTAGAGGCGGCGGCTCTGTGCGGAGCGGCGGTGCCCTGTGTGCGAGTTAAGGACACTATAAAACGTGGGCAGGAGGATTTTGTCTTGGGCAGCCTTGACCGAAACACTCTTTTTATAACCCAGACACCACAGGTGTTTGACCTTGACAAATATCGCACCAATGTGCAAAATTTTTTTGACACGGACATAACCGACGATGCTCAGCTTTTTGAGAAGGCAGGGGCGGCGGTAAAAATCACCCGTGGAGAATATGAAAATTACAAGATAACCACCATTGATGACTTGAAAAAGGAGAATATCATGCGTATAGGCCATGGATATGATGTACATAAGCTGGTTAGCGGACGAAAATTAATATTAGGCGGAGTGGAGATACCCTATGAAAAGGGGCTTTTGGGTCATTCAGACGCAGACGTTCTGCTCCATGCAGTTATGGACAGCCTCCTTGGCGCCTTGGCTCTGGGGGATATCGGAAAGCATTTTCCCGACACGGAGGAGGAATACAAGGGAGCAGACAGCTTAAAGCTTTTAATTCATGTGGGGGAGCTTTTACGGCAAAACAACGCCTCTGTGGGAAATATTGATGCCACAATACTGTGCCAAAGCCCCAAGCTTGCAAAGCACATTCCTGCCATGCGGGAGAATATTGCCAAGGCTCTTGGCACCTGTGTCCAACGTGTTTCCGTGAAAGCCACCACCGAGGAGGGGCTTGGCTTTACCGGCGAGGGGCTTGGCATATCTGCCCATTGTGTGTGTCTTTTACAGTTATAAGCTAATACTTTGGCAAGTTTTAATGTTTTTTACTGTGCAATATTTGTCCTTTAAAACGATAATTTGTAGATTTTGTTGTCGAATAATGTCGTTTTTTGTTGTATGGAGACTTCTTTTGAAGAAACCGTTGAACATAAGATAAAAGTATGTTAACATAACAGTGGTTTTATAAGAGGCTGTCAAATAAATGCTTTTAGGAGATTTTACTTATAATGAACACTGCAGAATTAAAAATTCTATTTAGTGAGCAAAACGCAGAAGTTATTGCAGCGAGCAAGCATTTTTTTGATGGCAAGGGCATCCAAACATTCTTTTGCGCAAAGAATGGCAGGGAGGTGTTGGAGGCAATTGAAAATATTAAGCCCCAAGTGGTATTCCTTGACGTCTTCCTGTCCAATCTTGATGCAATCGGCATCAAGAGCGCCTGTTCCAACTTTGCCAATGGGCCAAAGTTATTCTTTGCAACAAGTTCCTTTGACAATGAGAAAATGACACAGCAGATTATGGAGGCAGGCTTTGACTACTATTTTTTAAAGCCCTATTCCTTGGACTTTGCTCTGGAGAGAATTGAAAGTCTTTCCAATATCCAGTTTAAGTCCACCTGCATTGAGGACGATCTTGAGTACAAGGTCAGCGAGATTTTGCACACCATGGGTGTGCCGGCGCACATTAAAGGCTACAGTTTTTTACGCCAATCAATAATCATGGTCATAGCTGACCCTGAGGTTATCTCGCTTGTTACAAAACGGCTTTATCCCGACATTGCGCTGGCAAATGATACCACTGCCTCCCGTGTGGAAAGAGCCATCCGTCACGCAATTGAAGTAGCATGGGATAGAGGTAATGTTGAGGTTATGAACGAGTATTTCGGCTATACCATCAACAATATGCGAGGTAAGCCCACCAACAGCGAATTTATTGCTATGATTGCCGACCGTATGCGTCTGCAAAGCCGTAAATTCAAGGTGGCTTAGGCGCTGTGCCATCCTGTCCAAATTCCCCTCCATTAGCGCTGCGCTAGTGTGGGACACTATCCACCATTTGCTTTGTGCCATACGCAAAAAATCAACAGGGACTTATATTTACATAAGCCCCTGTTGCTCTTTTTATGCCGCTAATTTTCATTTTGCAATGATTTTGCGGTTAAATTTTTATTTTTTTGCTTTTTGCATTAAATTTTACTTTTCATTTTTAACAGATTTAATACTGTTTAACTCAACCTTGCCGGTTTTAATGCGGAAGTAGGAGTAGCCAAACAGGAATATTGTCAATACAACGTTGCCTACTATACCCACCATATCAAGACCTAACATGGAGAATACCGCAGTGAGTAGAGATGCAGCCATGGAGATTACAAGCAGTACGCAGTACACCCAGTAAGGGCAGTGAAGGTTACAGTTTTTCCATGCCTCAGGATATTTTTTAGGCAGGTTGAAGGACAACCAGCAAGCGATAAAGTTTACAATCATACCAGGAACCAAGATAAAGGAAACGATGGTGTCAAGGCTGAAGTTAAACATTGCCGGAATAACCGCTACAAGATACATAAGCAGCATTACAACGTAAGGGTAGCCTGTTTTTGAGCGTTTTGCGAAGAACTTTGGCAGCCAGCCATCCTCAGCACCGGAAACGATAGGAGCACTGATTGCTGCGATACCGCCCAAAAGTGAGGTTGCAAGTGCAAAGATAGCACCGCCGATAACAAAGAACACA
>JAVWUR010000122.1:0-5456 GCA_036667055.1 Oscillospiraceae bacterium | reverse complement strand
GAATGGTCAAGACCATTCCCTACAAAGGTTTTGGATGAAAGTATGTTAATGAAATGAACATACTTTACACCACTATCAGCTTAACACGCTGTCCCAGCTCGGCGGCGAGGGCACTGTCAACGTGAGAATCGGTTATTATAGTGTCGATGTCCTCAAGGTCGCACAGCTTTACAAAGGAGGTCACCCCAAATTTTGAGGAGTCGGCGACCACCACCACCTTTTCTGACACCTGACGCATTTTATCTTGAATTTTAATTTCGGGTATTCTCTGGTCGGTCAATCCGCTTGCAGTTATGCCGCTTGCGGTGAGAAACATAATGTCGATGTTTATTTTGTCCAAAATCAAGGTGGCAAAATCGCTTACAAAGGAATACTCGTCCCCTGTGAGCACACCCCCTGTGCAGATAACCACAAAATTTGAGTTTTCCACCAGTTGCACGGCAATCTTTACAGAATTTGTGATGACGGTGAGGTGGTCAAAGGTTTTTGTCAAAGCCTTCGCCAATTCAAAGGAGGAGGTTCCGGCATCAAGAGCCACGCTCTGCCCCTCCTTCACAAGGGTTGCGGCGGATTGTGCAATGACCTGTTTCATGGAAAAATTTTGAAGCTGACGCTCATCAAAAGCGACATAGCCTGTGTTGCCAGTGGCTTTTTTTGCATTGGCAGACTGCATAGCACCGCCGTGTACCCTGTCCAAAAGCCCTTCTGATGCCATCATCTCCAAGTCTTTTCGTACCGTTTCCGAGGATACCTTCAAGGCGGTTACAAGCTCCGCAGTTCTCACCGAGCCGGTTTTGGAAAGCTGGCTCAATATGTGTTTGTGGCGTTCTTCAAGTAGCATAAGCGTCTCCTTTTAATGGGTTTTATAGGTCTGCAAAGGTATAACTTGCAGTTTTCATTGTAGAAAGTTGCGAAACATTGGCTTTTTAATTTATTGTACAAGATAAGTGTCAATTTGTCAAATATACCCCAATAATTTTTTTGAATTTCAAAATATGGCTTGATATAAATAGGATAGTAAATATATATAGTTGCGTTATATTGGGATTTGTATGTTAAATTTGTGTTTATCTTGTACAAAAATAGTAATTTTTTTTATTTATCTTGCTATAATTGGGAAAAACGCTTGAAAAACAAACAAAACGCAAGTATAATGGGAAAAGTCAAAGGGAATTGACATTTTATTGACAGATTGATAAAACTTACAGTATTTTATTTAGGAGGAAAAAAATGGACAACAATTTAAAGAAAAAGGCAGTTGGAGCCGTTGCTAATCGCTGGATGACATTTTGCGTTTTGGTTTTTTCGGGAGGAATAGCCTTTAAGCTGTCCTCAATCAAGGACGTTTTCTATGTGCCGCTACAAACGGTAATGGGGCTTAGCAACACACAGATAGGTGCTGCACTCTCCGCTTACGGCGTTGTGCAAACCATCGGTCTTATACTTGGCATATACATCTGCGATATGTTTTCAAAAAAATATATGATATCCTTTTCCCTTGTGGGCATTGGACTTTGCGGAATTTATCTTTCCACCTTCCCAAGCTACTACGGCTTTTTGGCAACCTTTGCGGTGATGGCAATTTTGGGCGAGGTCACCTACTGGCCAGTGCTGTTAAAGGCGGTTCGCTTGAC
Organism: Oscillospiraceae bacterium; assembly: GCA_036667055.1. Lineage (GTDB taxonomy): Bacteria > Bacillota > Clostridia > Oscillospirales > Ruminococcaceae > RGIG3102. The sequence goes on along the minus strand of JAVWUR010000122.1, from coordinate 3,822 downwards.
AGGTGACGAGAGCGAGCAGGGGCGTTTGTTCGGACTTTTGGAGATGGGCAGAGGCTTTGTGGACGTTATAATCGCATTTTCCGCACTTTGGGTCTTTGACACCATGACAAAGGTCAGCGATGCGGCAGGGCTTAGAAGTGGTTTATTGTTCTATGCAGGTGCTACAATCTTGGCAGGTATTTTCTGTTTCTTTATGGTTCCACACGACGAAAAAAAGGTTGTGCTGGACAAGGACGGCAAAAAGGTGAGCAAGGCAATCACCGCTTTTGACGGTATGCTCACAGCCTTAAAGAGCTTGGACGTTTGGGCGGTTGCCATAAACGGCTTCACAGCTTACACAATCTACTGCGGTCTTACATATTTCATACCCTTTTTAAGCACAATTTACTTTTTGCCAGCCACATTGGTGGGTGCATATGGTATAATTAATCAGTACGGGCTTAAAATGATAGGCGGCCCTGTGGGCGGCTTTGTTTCCGACAAGGTGTTCAAATCCAGTGCAAAATATATGCGTTTTGCTTTTGGACTTGCGGCGGTGGCGATGGTTGCATTTTTGATGCTGCCCCACGAGCAGATGGGCAAGGACGGAAACTATATGCTAGGTATGGCGTGCACACTGGGCTTTGGTGCTATAATCTTCACAATGCGTGCAGTTTTCTTTGCACCTATGGGAGAATTAAAGGTTCCGGCGGAGATAACAGGTGCGGCAATGAGCCTTGCTTGTCTTATAATCTATCTGCCAAACGCATTTATGTACGTTTTTTATGGCAATCTCCTCGACCGTTTTCCGGGTATGCAGGGCTTTAAATATGTGTTCTCCGTGATGGTAGGTCTTGCGGTTGTGGGGGTATTTGTATCCTCCTTCCTAGTCAGCCGTATCAATAAGAGCAAGGCGGCAGAAAAGGCGTTGGAATTGGCACAAGAGACAAAATAGTACCATTCAGTTAAAATTTTAAATATCATATTAGCCGAAATTCAAAGCAGTTGCCCTGTGAGAATTTCGGCTAATGTGCAAAAATAAAGAGAGTTATAAGGAGTTAAAATGAAAGATATACAGGGCTTTACTCAAGGGGGAAAATTCTACAAGGGCAATCTGCACAGCCACACCACCGTGTCGGACGGTATGCTCACACCGGAGCAGTCGATAGTGCTTTTTAAGGAGCATGGCTACGATTTTTTAAGCCTGTCCGACCATGATATCTACACCGATTATCGTAATATTTTGGACACAGAGGACTTTATAACACTGCCAAGCATTGAATATTCGGCGGTGCTGTACGAGGATTTCGGCACTAAAAAGCGGCTTAAAATCCACCACCTACACGGAATTTTAGGCACACAGGAGATGCAGAAAAACGCTGTAAAGCCAATATTCGGACATATGGAAAAGGTTCCCCCTTTGCTTTTTTACAAGGAGTGGACAGGGCCTGTGGCGGCACAGCAGATGGCGGATATGCTGGCAGAGCACGGTATGATACTCACCTACAACCACCCAATCTGGTCACGGGTGGAGGAAAAGGAATTTACCGACACTAAGGGCTTATCTATGCTGGAGATTTTTAACTATAACACGGTAAATGAATCAAACACCGGCTATGACGTGACCTATTGGGACAGAATGTTGCGGCAGGGTAAGCACATAAACGGCTTTGCCTCGGACGATAACCACAACGAGGGTATGTTTGATGATGCCTGTGGCGGCTGGATATGTGTAAAAGCACCGACACTTACCCACGAGGACATTGTGTCAAACATCCTGTCGGGCAACTATTATTCCTCCTCAGGGCCGGAAATTTTTGACTTTGGAGTTAAGGACGGTATGGCATGGGTGGAGTGTTCCCCTTGCAACCGCATAAACTTTGTGTCGGGCAATATAATCAATGATGGCACAACCGTGCTGGGAGAAAAATTTGAGGACAGCTTAAAGGGAGCGTGCAACACATTAAAGGGGCACGAAACCTATGTCCGTATCGAGTGTACCGACAAATATGGCAGAACTGCGTGGACAAATCCATTGTGGTTAGAGTGGTAAAAAAATCACAATCGTGGTAGAATGTATTAGTCAAAGTAAAAACACAGCACAGAGGGTAAAAAAGCCTTGCAAGAGGTAAAAGTATATACAGACACAATAAAAACATAGCATAGACGATGAAAAAAGACAGCAGGAGTAAAATTATATGAACTTTTCTAAAGCGATTGAAAACGTACTTGTTGCCATAAAAAACCTACTTATCACCATTGAAAACACACTTGTTGCCGTGGACAATGTTCTGTGGGGCAATTGGCTGCTTGTGGTGCTGCTTGGAGTGGGCGTTTTGTACACGGTGATTTCCGGTGGGGTGCAGATACGCCACTTTAAATATGCCGTGGAGCAAACCATATTAAAGCCCATAAAAAACCGCAAGAACAAGCAGGGGCCAGGCGCACAGGGGATATCCTCCTTTCAGGCATTTTGCACCGCCCTTGCCTCCTGCGTTGGGGGCGGAAATATTGTAGGGGTATCCACAGCGGTGCTGTCAGGAGGTCTTGGGGCAATATTTTGGATGTGGGTGGCGGCGTTTGTGGGTATGGCTACTAAGTACGGCGAGATTGTTTTAGGGCTTATGTACCGTGACAAAACCAAGACGGGAGAATACATTGGCGGCCCCTTTTACTATATGGAAAAAGGGCTTAAAATGAAATGGCTGGCAAAGCTCTGCTCTGTTTTTATGGTGGTGCAGATAATCGGGGGCAACTTTATACAGTCCAATATAATCAGCGGCGTTATGAAGGAAAATTTTAGCGTGCCCACGGTTATAACAGGCATAGCACTGGTGCTGCTCATCGGGGCTATCACTCTAGGGGGCTTGAAACGTCTGGCAGGGGCATCTCAAAAAATCGTCCCCTATATGGCAGGAATTTATGTGGTGGGCGGCTTGATTATAATATTAATCAACTATAAAAATATCCCAGCTGTGTTTAGCGACATTTTCACACAGGCTTTTTCTTTAAAAGCGGTGGGCGGCGGTGCGGCAGGCACGGTGATGTCCATGGCCATGAAAAAAGGTATAGCTAGGGGCTTATATTCCAACGAAGCAGGGGAAGGCTCGGCTCCCGTTGTCCACGCACCGGCACAGGTAGACCATCCGGTGGAACAGGCGATAACAGGGGTTATGGAGGTGTTTTTGGACACCTTTGTAATCTGCACAATAACAGGGCTGCTCTTAGGGGTGACAGGGGTTATCGGCACAGGTATGCCAGCGAGCGTAATAGCTATCGAGGCGTTTGCCACCGTGTGGAACCCACTTAGATATGTTATAATCTGCTGTCTTTTGATGTTTTGCACCACCAGCTTGATGGTGCAGTGGTACTTTGGTTTTGTGGGGCTGCACTATGCCTGCGGCTACGATATTGCCGACAAATTTAAGTATGTGTTTCCGCTGTTTTGCATCATCGGGGCGACATTAAAAATTGATATGGTGTGGACGATACAGGACATAGCTCTTGCCTGCCTTACCATCCCCAACCTTTTTGCACTGATTTTGCTCTATCCAAAGGTGCAAAAGAGCACCAAGGAGTTTTTTTCACGGGAGGAAAACAAGCATTTGTAATGGCACAGTTACTCAAAAAAAGGTGGGAGTAAAGCCATAGATAACAGGGAATTAGGGCGGAGTATTAACAGATAATCCCCACCATAGCGCCAAAAGTTTATGTGGGGATTACAATTTATGAAAATATTTGCATTTATTATAAAAAAGTGTTGACAATAGGCACATTAGCTGATATAATAATCAAGCGTCACAGAGAAGTGACAGGTGAGAGCTATTAGCTCAGTTGGCAGAG
>JAVWUR010000121.1:0-5458 GCA_036667055.1 Oscillospiraceae bacterium | reverse complement strand
CTCTTTTTTATCAACCAGCAGACCACGGAGATATCGCAAAACGCTCACCACACAATTAGAGCCGCCCGATGCCACCGCAATAAAATCGTGGCTTTGCAGTGCTACATTTACAACATTCTGCCCCTGTGCCAGCTTTTCTATCGCCTGTATCTGATCCCTTATCATTGCCGCTTTTTCAAAATCCAGCTTTTCACTTGCGGTTTCCATATTTTCCGTCAGGATTTTCACAATCTGTTCTTGACCTTGGCTTATGAATTTTGTGGCGTTTTGAATTATCTCCCCATAGCTCTCTCGGCTTATCCTGCCACTGCACAGCCCCATACATTTTTTTATATGAAAATTTAAACAGGGGCGTTCCTTCCCAAAATCTCTGGGGAATTTTCTTGTGCAGGTGGGTAAGCGAAAAATCTGTTGTGTGGTGGAAACCATCTCCCTCACCGCAAAGGAGGACATATATGGGCCTAGATATTTGCCATCATTTGCTATTTGAAACTCCGCCGTTATCCGTGGATATTCCTCGTTAGATATCTTTATAAAGTTATAGCCCTTATCATCCTTTAAAAGTATATTGTATTTTGGGGAATGTTGTTTTATCAAGCTACATTCCAAGGTGAGCGCCTCAAATTCTGAGTTGGTGACGATAACATCAAAGGTGAATGCGTTTTGCACCATTTTTTCCACCTTGTTCTCATGCACTAGCCCATCTTTAAAATATTGGCTGACCCTTGTTTTAAGTCTTTTCGCCTTGCCTATATAGATAATTTCGTCACCTTTGTTGCGTATTATATAAACGCCGGGCAGCAACGGCAAGGTTTTTGCCTTGCGAAAAAGCTCTTGTTTTGTCATCTTTCCCCTTAATGAAAAAAACACCGCCCTAAATGAAAGGCGGTGATTGTTTTTTTGAATTACTCGCTAAAACCTGAATTAACAAGCTTTACCAAAGCTTCAACTGCGGCTTCTTCATCTTGACCGTCAGCGATAACTCTTATTGTTGTTCCGCCTACAATTCCCAATGACAAAACGCCGAGCAAGCTTTTTGCGTTTACTCGTCTCTCCTCTTTTTCCACCCATATTGATGATTTGAATTCGTTTGCCTTCTGGATAAAGAAAGTTGCCGGGCGAGCGTGTAAACCTACTTGATTTTCAACTGTTACGTCTTTAAAAAACATTATATATATCTCCTCATATTAAAAAAGAATTTCTGATTAATTCGTTATGTGTTTATTTTATACCACTTATTATTAATAGTCAACAAAACAAATGTAAAATTTATGTTATCCACATAGAAATCATGTTTTAGCGCTCACTTATTTGTGCACAATCACTATGAACTTTCAACACCATTGTTAGTTTTATCTAGTTTTTTTCTTTTAGCCGGTTTTTCTATTATAGGATTTTTCTCTATATACTTTTCGTACATATCCGGACGCTTTGTCCTTGTTCTTTCAAGGGAGCTGTTTTTGCGAAAATCCTTGATATTTTTATCATGTCCACTAGCCAGCACCGCCGGAACCTCCTTGCCGTGCCACTCATAAGGGCGAGTGTACTGCGCATATTCTAACAGACCGTTATAATGGCTTTCGTCGGTGAAGCCCTCCTCACTTTTGAGCACCCCTTCCAGCATACGACATACCGCATCGGTTATCACTAATGCCGGCAGCTCTCCACCTGTCAAAACAAAATCGCCGATGGATATTTCCATGTCCGCCAACTCCTCGATAACTCGCTCGTCAATTCCCTCATAGTGTCCGCACACAATGGTTAAGTTTTGTTTTTTACTCAGCTCGATAGCTAACTTTTGGTCAAAAACTCTCCCTGCTGCCGTGGTGAATATCACAAAAGGCTTGTCGCTGCTCTTTTCCTCTATCGCCTTACAGCAATCATAGATGGGCTGCACCTGCATCACCATTCCGGGGCCTCCGCCGTAGGGGGTATCATCCACATTGTGGTGCTTGTTTTCCGAGTAGTCCCGAATATTGAAAACCTCTAGCTCCATCTTTCCTGCCGCTTTTGCTCTGCCTATTATGCTGGTATTTATCACAGCATCACACATCTCGGGGAAAAGCGTGGCAATATTAATCTTCACTGAACATACCCTCTATGACTTTTATGTTTATTTCTTTAGCATCTACATCTGTAGAAACGATAAAATCCTTGACCGCCGGAAATAGATAGCTCTTTCCCTCAGGAGTTTTCACCGTGTAGATATCGCTTGCTCCAAAGTTGTCCACGTCCTCCACGACCCCTATAATTTCCTTTGTATCATCATTTATAACCTTACAGCCTATTAGGTCAGCCACAAAATATCTGCCCTCTTCCAGCTCCACAAGCCCCTTATCTATATATGCGGTTTTTCCGATTAAGGTTCTCGCCACCTCCACAGTGTCAATGCCCTCAAACTTTACTAAAACCATGTTTTTATGGCATCTAATCTCCTGTACTGTAAGCTTTTGGTACTGCTGTTTGCTATTTTTTATATAAAATTCGTCAAAGTCCTCCAGAAATTCAGGGTAATCTGCCCAAGGGTACACCTTGACATCACCCTTTATTCCATGGACAGAAACAATCTCTCCCGTCTCAAGATACTCCATAAGTTTCCCCCTATTTCTTTAAATTTAACAGAAATAAAATTATTGAAAACAAAGTGCCTTTTGCGTAAGGCAAAAAGCACCTGATTTTTAGTCTATTTCAACAATCACTTTTTCGCCTGCACGATTGGCAGCCGCTCTCATAACTGTACGGATAGCCTTTGCTATTCTCCCCTGTTTGCCAATTACTCTGCCCATGTCCTCCGTGGCAACGCTAAGGTGGAATACAATTACACCCTCTTCGTTCTTTTCTCCGCCGGAAACCTTAACAGATTCTTTGTCTTCAACAAGGCCTTTTGCAATATTTATCAATAATTGCTCCATTATAGCCTCCGTTTGATTAGATAATGTTATTTTTCTTCAAAAGAATTTTAACAGTATCTGTTGGTTGAGCACCTGTTGCAATCCATTTTTTTGCTTTTTCAGCATCAATGTTTACAATTGACGGCTCTTTTGTTGGGTCATAAAAACCAATTTCTTCGATAAATCTGCCGTCTCTTGGAAATCTTGAATCAGCAACTACTACTCTATAAAAAGGTGCTTTCTTTGCTCCCATGCGACGAAGTCTAATTTTAACAGCCATTTTCTTACCTCCTGTAAAGATTTGTATATATTAACTGTGATTTTACAGATAATAACAAATTCGTTTAATTGTTTATTGTTTACTTTTTATTGACCTTTCATCAATCTGCCAAACGCCTTGGGGTTTTTGGTGAACTGCTTCATCATCTTTTGCATCTGCTCAAACTGCTTTAGCAAACGATTTACGTCCTGCACCTGTGTGCCCGAGCCTGCCGCAATTCTCCGTTTTCGCTTTGGGTCGATAAGCGCCGGTTTCTCTCTCTCCTTTTTGGTCATGGAGAAGATTATCGCCTCGGTTCGCTTCATATCCTTTTCCGCCTGCTGCTCGTCCTCATCTTTTAAGGCACCTGCACCCGGCATCATTGACATCATCGAGCCTATACCGCCCATTTTTTTAACCTGCTTTAACTGCTCCAGCATATCGTTCATGTCAAATTTATTTTGCATAAACTTCTGTGCTGTTTTTTGGTTTGCCTCACTATCGCCTATGTCCTGTGCCTTTTCAATCAGCGACAGCACATCCCCCATACCGAGAATACGGCTTGCCATTCTCTCGGGGTGAAACAGCTCTAAATCATCCAGCTTTTCCCCTGTGCCGATAAACTTTATGGGTTTGCCTGTGACCGCTTTTACGCTAAGTGCCGAGCCACCTCTGGTGTCGCCGTCAAGCTTTGTGACTATAACGCCGTCCAGCCCTATGGTTTCATTAAACTGCTTTGCTACATTCACTGCGTCTTGACCTGCCATAGCATCAATGACCAAGAGCGTTTCCGTGACGTCCACCGTCTTTTTTATATCTGTAAGCTCCTGCATAAGCTCTGTGTCTATATGCAGTCTGCCCGCAGTATCGAGAATTAGTATGTCGTTGCCGTGGTCTTTAGCGTGATTATACGCTTTTTTTGCAACGACCTTTGGGTCTGTTTTGCCCATTTCAAACACGGGCACTCCTGCTTGCTCTCCCACAATTTGAAGCTGTTCAATTGCAGCAGGGCGGTATATATCAAGCGCCGCTAATAGCGGACGATGACCCTCTTTTAGATACATTTTTGCCAGCTTTGCCGAGTGGGTTGTCTTGCCTGCACCCTGCAAACCACACATCATAATGACGGTAGGGCCTTTGTTTGCAAATTTTATCCTTTGGTTTTGAGCGCCCATAAGCTGGGTAAGCTCTTCGTTTACAATTTTTACAACCTGCTGTGCTGGCGTGAGGCTGTTCATAACCTCTGCACCCATAGCACGCTCGCTGACGGTGTTTATGAAGTTTTTTGCAACCACTATATTTACATCTGCCTCTAGCAGTGCAATTCTAACCTCTCTCATTGCCAGCTTAATGTCCTGCTCGGTCAGCTTGCCCTTTGATTTTAACTTTTTAAAGGCGCCTGCCAGCTTTTGGCTCAAACTCTCAAATGCCATATTTTAGCCCCTTTAACTATTCACTTATCTCATCAATGATCTGCATAATTTCGCTTGCAGACTTGGCGATTTGTTCATCGGACGAATAGGATGACGAGTTGTAGAAGGAAATATTTTGTGCGTTCACCTTGATTTTTTCAATGCCGCTCATCAAGATTTTATACTTTGCCGCAAAACCCACCTGTGTCTCCAGCTCCGTGAGCACATTTTCTCCCCTTTTTATCGCATCTCTCACGCCTTGTCGGGTAATGCCAAAGTTGTCTGCAATTTCAGACAGCGACAAATCCATATGGAAGTATTGCTGCATCATATCCCGCTGCTTTTCCGTCAAAACATCCCCATAAAAATCCAGCAAATATGACATCTCTAAATTTTTTGACATTTGGCACTCCTTTCTGTAAAGTTTTATTGCTTTACAACGCTCATTAATTATATTGTATAATGCTGAATTTGTCAACACTTTTATGTGTAATTTACACGAAATTGTAATTTTTTTTCAAAAACAACAAAAATGGACTGCGACAAGGGTCTGCACAGTCCATTTTTTATTGTTTTTTTAGCTTTATTGTAGCTCGCCGCAAAGAATACAAAAAAAGTTCATGTAAAATACAAAAAAACAATTCTTAAAACTTGGTTAAACACAGTTTTAAGAATTGTTTTTTGCATATTATTGCAGAAATGTTTCTACCAATTATCGGGAACATATGATATTAACTCATCTAAGGAACAGTCTAAATGTTTACAAATCAAATTAAGGTGTTCTAGATTAACTCGAGCACACAGCTCATGGTAAATGTCATTAATTGTAGATGGTCTAATTCCTGTTTTTCTTGCTAATTCTGCTTGTGTTATCCTTTTTTCCCCAAGCAGTCGGG
>JAVWUR010000120.1:0-5646 GCA_036667055.1 Oscillospiraceae bacterium | reverse complement strand
AGATGTGAAAACATTGCCGTTATTCGTAAAATATGACGCTTCCAACGCACCGCTATCCAAAAAACGGGCTATAAGTTTATCTAGCTGTTCTTCAGTGTAATTCTTATAGTCATTAAAAGGGAAAATAGAGTTTTCATTATAATGTGCAAAGGAAAGGTACAGCAGTTCATCGGGATTTATCGCAATAAAACGCCGCTCCGGCAGGTCGAATAGTTTTTTTACACCGTCAAAATTTTCATCATTATTAATATTCCCCTTTGCGATGGATTCTCGAGTATAAATTGTTGTACCAGGGGGTAATTTAAGGGAGAGATTGACGCTTGGCACCTGATACGTTTCCCACTCGGTAGTATCTGCAAGTGTATCAAACTCAATATCGGGAATAGGGAAGAGCCACTGTTCATATGCACCGGTACCGGCATAGATTACCAAAGCGACTATCAGCCAAGCGAATGCCTTTAACCAAGAGCCTTTTTTTGTCATAATATCACCTCATAATTGTGTTGATAAAAGCATAGCATATTCAAGGGAAAAGTAAAAGGAAAATCAAGATTGAAAAGGCGACACATCGCAAATAGCAAGTATACTGATAAGGATAAAACTAATTAATTTCCAAGTTTTCAATGATTGTATTATGCATTTTAATTTGGGTGTCAGTAACCGACAGGGTGTCATAAAGGAAAGAGAACCAATATATGTCACTTTGTATGAGGGTGCTGTAGAAAAACATTGTTTGTGCATCTTCTTCATATTTCCGCTTGTCAAATACAAATATATGGTTGTTGTTTGAAAAATAAAATGAATCCTCAGAGCCGTCGACGAAGTTGTTTTCAATGTGGTCGTCTAGTTGCGAAAGAGTGTATTTACTATAGTTATCCTTAAAAAACAAACGATCTTCACGAAAAATGCAAAATGAGAATGTAACGCTAAATTGAGTATTGGTTACTACTAAATTTCTTTCAGGCAAGGTGAACCTTTCTATAACCCGATCAAAATTCTCATCATTATAGATATTGCCTTGCTTGAGACTTTCTCTGGTATAGATATGAGAGCCGGGGGGCAATTTTAAAGAAACCGTCAACTCAGGTATATCAAAAGTTTGCCAGTCGCTTACGTTGGAAAAAATATCGAATTCTGCCGCAGGTATAGGGAAAAACCATTGCTGAATGACACCTATATATAGATTGATGAAAATGACTACAATCAGCTCAAAAAACGTCAGTATAACCCCTCTAAGGGCAGAGTTCGATTTTTTCTGTGCGTCCATAACATCACCTCATAATTGTGTTGATAAAAGCATAGCATATTCAAAGGAAAAATAAAAGGGTGAGTGTTCAAGCTTTTTCACTTGGACACTCGCCCTTATTGCTTGCCTTGTTGTATGCCTGCGTTTATGTGTGCCTGTTTTCAAATAAAATCAATTACACTATCTTGGTGGTCCAATCCTCCAAGCTCCACACATCAGTGACAAAATCTTCATAAAATTCCGGCTCGTGGCTCACTAGTATAACTGTGCCCTTAAAGTCCTTTACCGCCTGTGCCAATGCTTCCTTTGCGTACACGTCCAGATGGTTTGTCGGCTCGTCCAAAACCAGCACGTTCATACTGCGAAGCATAAGGCTGCACAAGCGAACCTTTGCATTCTCGCCGCCGCTAAGCACCCTGCACTGCGTCTCAATGTGCTCGGGGGTAAGCCCACACTTTGCCAAAGCCCCACGAACCTCACCGTTTGACATGGTGGAATACTCGTCCCAAATCTGCATCAAAGCGGTTTTTGAGCTGGCGATATGCTCCTGCTCAAAGTACCCCGGCTGTGCGTAATAATCCAGCTCCACGCTGCCGCTTATAGGGGGGATTATCCCAAGCATAGTTTTTAAAAGGGTAGATTTTCCAAGGCCGTTTACCCCCTTGATGGCAATTTTCTGCCCACGCTCCACAACAAAATCAACAGGGCGTGTCAATGGCTCGTCATACCCCAACACAAGCCCCTTTGCCTCGATTACCACCTTGCCCGGAGCACGGGAATATTGGAAAGCAAAGGTGGGCTTTATCTTCTCCCTTGCTATCTCGATAATGTCCATCTTGTCCAGCTTTTTTTGACGGGATTTTGCCATATTACTGGTGGAGGCACGAGCCTTGTTCCGTGCCACAAAGTCCTCAAGACCGGCAATTTCCTTTTGCTGTTTTTCATATGCCTGCTCAACCTGACGTTTTTTCAATTCATACATCTCCATAAAATCGTCATAGTTGCCCTTATATCGGGTCAAAAAGGCATTTTCTATATGATATATAACATTAGTCACATCGTTTAAAAAAGGAACGCTGTGGCTGACGAGCATAAAAGCGTTTTCATAGTTCTGCAAAAAGGTGGTGAGCCAGCGAATATGGTTTTCGTCAAGGTAGTTAGTCGGCTCGTCCAAAATCAGTATGGTGGGGTTTTGTAAAAGCAGCTTTGTCAATAGCACCTTTGTACGCTGACCGCCGGAAAGCTCGGTGACATCACGGTCAAGACCGATTTCCCCTAAGCCCAAACCATTGGAATATTCTTCTATGCGGGAGTCGATAACATAAAATCCGCTGTGGTCGAGAATGGTCTGGATATCCCCCACATCGCTCATAAGCTGTGCCATCTCCTCCTCGCTTGCGTCTGCCATCCTGTCATACATTTCAAAGCTTGTCTTTTCCAGAGCATACATATCAAAAAAAGCTTCTCGCAGCACATCTCGTATACTTTTGCCACGAGTTAGCTGTGAGTGCTGGTCAAGATAGCCCACAGTGACTCTTTTGCCCCAAGTGACGGTGCCCTCGTCGGGCTGTAATTTCCCTGTGAGGATATTTAAAAAGGTGGTTTTGCCCTCGCCGTTTGCTCCAACTAACCCAACGTGCTCGCCGGGCAAAAGGCGAAAGGTGGCGTTTTCTAAAATCCGCCGAGAACCGAAACCGTGAGTTACATTTTGAACATTTAGCATATATATTTACCTCGTTATAAATTAAAAATACAATAGTTTATTATTTTATCACACTTTGATAGGCAAAAGCAATATGTTATTAAACTATTGCGAAAACAAGGAAATTATGGTACAATATTAAATTAGAATTGTAATATCAACCCTAAAATAGCAGGGGAAATATGGACGATTAGAGACACTTGAATTTTAAATTATGAGGTATAAATGAAAACTATTATAATAGGCGGTGGGGCAGCAGGGCTGTTTTGCGGCGGATTTTTGGCTAAGGGCACAGAGGATGTCACAATTGTGGAACATTCCGACACCTGCGGCAAAAAACTGCTAATAACAGGCAAAGGCCGTTGCAATGTGACAAACAATTGCGATGCCGAAACAATTTTAAAAAATGTCCGCACCAACCCCAAATTTTTATTTTCGGCAATGTACAGCTACCCTCCCCAAAAGGTTATGGAATTTTTTGAGGGGATGGGTGTTCCGCTGAAAACCGAAAGGGGCAGGAGAGTTTTCCCCGTGAGCGACAGTGCACAGGACATAAAAAAAGCACTGGAAAAGCACTGCCAAAATGCAAATATTATATATGACGATGTAAAAAAAATAATGGTTGAGGATGGCGTTATCAAGGGCGTGGTGCTGAAAAACGGCGGAAAACTTGCAGCAGACAGGGTGGTAGTCGCCACAGGGGGCGTATCCTACCGTCAGACCGGCTCAACCGGCGATGGCTATGAGTTTGCAAGGTCGGTGGGACACACCGTTGTAAAGCCCACAGCAAGCCTTGTGCCGCTGGTGGAAAATGGAAACCTGTGTAAAGAAATGATGGGCTTGTCGCTTAAAAACGTAAATCTATCTATAGTTTATAAAAATAAAAAAGTTTTCTCGGAGCAGGGGGAGATGCTGTTCACCCATTTTGGAATATCGGGGCCGCTGGTGCTCTCCGCCTCCTGTCATATAAAGGACGAGGATATACAGCACCACACCGCAGTGATAGATTTAAAGCCGGCACTGTCCACAGAGGTTCTATACAAAAGGGTCTGTGAGGATTTTGAAAAGCTACACAGCAAAAAAGCTATCAACAGCTTGGAATGGCTGCTGCCAAAATCTATGATACCCGTGATGCTCAAGGTGTGGGGGGTAGATACGGAAAAGCCTATAAATCAAATAACCAAGGAAGAGCGTATGGCTCTGGTTACGCTATTAAAAGAGTTCGAGATACCCTTAAACGCAAAATATAAGCTGGATATAGCGGTCATAACCTCGGGTGGGGTGTCCGTCAAGGAGATAGAGCCGAAAACTATGATGTCAAAGCGAGTAAAGGGGCTGTATTTTATCGGCGAGGTGCTGGACGTGGACGGCTACACAGGCGGCTATAATTTGCAGATAGCCTTTGCCACGGCATATGCGGCGGCAATGAGCATATTGGAAAGCCAAAAATAAATTTATATATTATGGAGAAAACATATGAACTATCGCATTACACTGGACGGCCCGTCGGGGGCAGGCAAGAGCACAATAGCCAAAAGGTTAGCACAGGAGCTGGGCTTTGTGTATGTGGACACAGGTGCTATGTACCGTGCCATAGGGCTTTTTGCATTGGAAAATGGCGTGGACACAAGGGATGAAAAGGCGGTGGGAGACTGTCTTAGCGGCATAAATATCGAGATAAAATATATAGATGGCACCCAAAGAATACTTTTAAATGGCATTGATGTTTCCGACACAATACGGGAAAACAGGGTGTCTATGGCGGCAAGTGACGTTTCGGCTTTTAAGGCGGTGAGAGCGTTTTTGATGGACGCCCAAAGGAATGTGGCGAAGGCTCAAAGCGTGATAATGGACGGCAGAGACATAGGCACGGTGGTGCTGCCCAATGCGGAAATCAAGATTTTTATTGTGGGAGACGCCACGGTGAGAGCAAAAAGACGGCACGCAGAGCTTTTGGCAAAGGGGCAGACTATAACACTCCAAGAGGTTTTGGAGGACATTATGACACGGGACCACAACGATACAAACAGGGTAGAGTCACCCTTGAAACAAGCGTCTGATGCGGTGCTGCTGGACACCACCTATCAAAATTTTGAACGGGCGTACCAATCGGTGCTGACAATCGTGAAAAGCAAGATGGAAAATTAAATGTGGGCGCAATAAAGCCCTGTCAAATAAATCCATGGCTGGCGGCGGCGAAATAAAGCGGTGTCAAATGGCGCATTGCCAACAAAGGCTATGGGGGTAAATCAGCAGTAAAGGAAAAGAAAACCATGTTTTATATTATAATGTTCTCACTGGTATGGGTGACATTTCGCATAATATTTATGTTTAAAACCGAGGGCTACCAATACATATATGACTACAAGTCAAATGGACGCCCCTATATCATATGTGCTAACCACTTAAATGTGCTGGATCCGATTTTTGTTGTGATAGCCAGAGGCACAGGCAGGCGGCTGTCTATTATGGGCAAGGCAGAGCTGTTTAAAAACCCAATTCTTGCGTGGATGTTTTATCACGTCGGTGTATTTCCGGTGGACAGGGGCACAGGGGACAAAAGTGTTATAGAAAAGTCGATAAACGATATTAAAAGCGGCATAGGTATGTTAATATTTCCGGAAGGCACACGGGGACACTCAGATGAAATGCTGAAATTAAAGTCCGGTGCGCTTATGATTGCGGCACAGACGGGGGC
>JAVWUR010000119.1:0-6036 GCA_036667055.1 Oscillospiraceae bacterium | reverse complement strand
GGTGCTAACATAGAGGATTTTGATATGCCGCTCAATTTGATGATAGGCATACCCTTTACCATAGTGCAAGGGGATATCGAGCAGGCGTTAATAGAGGTTAAAAAACAGTTTAATCTGTAAAAAACAAAGGGAAAAGCAAGAGAAAAGCAAGGGAAAAGCAAGGGAAAAGCAAGAGAAAAGCAAGAGAAAAGCAATATATCGGCAAAAAAAATAGGTCTATGACAAAGCTGCCATAGACCTATTTTGCATTGTAAAAAGATGTGTCAAGTGGGAACGGTAAAAGCTGTGTTTTACAGTAAAACTACTGCTAAATATTTTACAGTGCCGCTTTTTTTAGTATTCCGCTCTTGCCAATTATGTAGGCGGCGATGGCGGTCATAATGATTTCCGGCAGCAGATAGGAGGCATTGTATATGACACTGTACGCCACAAACAGCAGCTTTGAATTTTGCAGTGAAGCGTATACGCTGTTGCCAAAGGCAAAGCCCTCCTGCGTGAAAAACCATTCTGCATAATCGGAAAACAAAAGATATCCCGAGGTGAAATGGCACAGAAAACGCAGCCCGATAGCTACAATACTGCCAAGAGCCAGCTCTTTAGCAGGGTCGTTAAACTTGCCTTTAAAAATTCCGCCCAGCCCTAAAACTATAAATGCCAAGCCGTAATCAAGAAAGATAACCCAAAAGGTTGTCATAGCATCAGTGCCGGCTATGCCACGCAAATCGCTCATAATTTGAATTACAGCAAACACAGCGGAGGACATAAAGCCCCATTTTAAACCGTAAAGATAGGACACGATGATGACAGGCAGCATACTGCAAAGGGTGATGGAACCGCCGTTTGGCCATAGTCCTTTAAAGGTTGGAAACACAGAAAGTATGCCGCCAAGGGCAACCATCATAGCACAGGTAACCAAAATTTTGGTGTTGTTTTTGTTTTGCGTCATTGTTAAAACTCCTCTTTGTAAATAAAATAGCGTCACATAAGAACTTTGCTGTAAAAAACAAAAAACTCCGCTTTCAGAATAAACCATATCACATCAGTGTGACGTGGGTTTTTCTGTGGCGAAGCGAGTTTTAAAAAAAAGACCTCACGGCTTAAAAAGCGTGAGGAAAATTTTATGTTAAGTAAAACTCCCTCCGTCGGCATTATCCGAATCAGGTTTAAGGGTTTAAGCCTTGCGGCTAATCTCAGCAGTTACGCTCCCCTGTTCATATGTTCTAAAGTATAATATCACTCACCGGCGTGCTTGTCAAGGGCAATTTTATAATCGCACAGGCTTTTTAAAACGCACTGTTCACAGTCCGTCTTTCTTGCCGAGCAAACCTTTCTGCCATGCTCCACCAAGCGATGACAAAAATGGTTTTGTTTTTCCGGCTCCACCACTTTTTTTAGGGCAAGCTCCACCTTGTATGGGTCGGTGGATTTTATAAAACCCAATCGGTTTGCAAGGCGAATACAGTGGGTGTCGGCAACTATCGCAGGCTGGTTGTACACATCTCCCATAATTAAATTGGCACTTTTTCTGCCTACACCCGGCAGCTTTAAAAGCTCCTCCAAAGTGTTTGGGACAACGCCGCCATAAACGTCTCGCAACATTCTCATACACAAATTAATGTCCCGTGCCTTGCTTTTTCCAAGGCCGCAGGGCTTTACAATCGCCTCTATATCACAGGGGTCTGCATCGGCAAGGGCGGTGACGGTGGGGAACTTGTCAAATAAAATGGGGGTGGTGGCGTTGACCCTTATGTCGGTACACTGGGCGGAAAGGCGAACGGCAACCAAAAGCTGCCACGCATCCTCCGAGCTTAAAAAGCACTCGGCTATAGGGTATTGCTCCTCTAGGGCGGCAACAATTTCTCTTGTCTGTTTTTTCGTTTTCATTTATATTTCCACTTCTTACATTCATTTATATTTTACCGCCGAATATTTAGGCGATACTGCACAATTCTAACTGCGGCACGATCCACGCTTGTCTTTATTGATTGTAGCATATAACACTGTGAAATAAAAGTGTTTTGCATTGATTTTTAACGGTTATTGTTATATACTTATAATATTAATTATTATAATATATTTAGATTGAGTGGTAAAATTATGGCTTTTATAACAACAACATTGTTTTCTCAAGTGCTAAACCAAAGGATGCCTGTGGATTTGTTTGTCCCTACCGACCGCAAGGAAGGCCCACTGCGTCAGCCCCGTGGAGTAATTTATTTCCTGCCGGGAATTTCTGCAAATGAAAAGGACTTTCAGCAATACACGGCGGTCAACCGCTACGCTATGGAAAATCATATGGCGATGGTTTACCCCACAGCACCCTACAGCTTTTACACCGATATGGCAATCGGGTTAAACTACTATACATACCTCACCCAGGAGCTGCCAAAGCTGGTGGACGAGGTGTTCAATCTGTCCTTTAAACGAGAGAAAACCTTTGTGGCAGGGCTGTCTATGGGCGGCTATGGCGCACTGCTTTTGGGTATGTCACGTCCTGATATATACGGCGGTTGTGCCTCCTTTTCCGGCTCCTGCGATATGGGCGGTATGTTAAAATTTGCACAGACCGACCCTGCATCTAAAAAGATTATGGCACCGGCATTTGGGGAAAGCTTGGAGCTAGAGGACAGGTATGACCTGTTTAAGCTCGCCACAAAGATGAGCCGTTTGCCAAAAGAGGAACAGTCAAGGGTGTTTATGTGCTGTGGAAAGCAGGACGATAAGTTCTTAATCCACGACCAAAATATAGGGCTTAAAACCTATATGGAAACCTTGGATTTGGCATCTTACAAATATATGGAGTGGGACGGACAGCACGATAATAGCTTTTGGGATAGAGCAATGCTACACGGAATGTCCTTTTTCCTAAAAAATAAATATGACGAAAAAAAGCTGGAATTATGGAGATGTGAAGCAAAATGAGTATGCCATTAGCAACGCTTTTAAGACCTGTCGAGCTAGAGGACGTGTGCGGACAAAAACATCTTTTGGACAAGGACAGTGTGTTTCGCAGGGCGATAGAAAACGGCGTTGCACAGAATATGATTTTTTATGGGCCATCGGGGGTGGGCAAAACCACCGTGGCATCCATCATCGCCCGAAAAACCGGAAAACGGCTGTTTAAACTCAACGGCACCCAAAGCTCCACAGGGGATATCAAGGATATTATAGCTCAAGTTAACACGCTAGGGACAGAGAATGGAATTTTGCTTTACCTTGACGAGATACAATATCTTAACAAAAAACAGCAGCAATCCCTTTTGGAGGTGCTGGAGGACGGCACGGTGACATTGGTAGCCTCCACCACGGAGAACCCTTATTTTGCCATCTTTAACGCCATATTGTCACGGTGCACTATCTTTGAGTTTAAGCCCCTGTCACCACAGGACGTGATGGAGGGGATAAACAGAGCAACCGAAAAATATGAAAAGGAAAACGGAGTGCCTATTGAGTTTGAGGACACTGCACTGCAAACCCTGTCATATGGCTGTGGCGGAGATATGCGAAAGGCATTTAACGCATTGGAAATGCTTATAGCCGCCCTGAAAAAGGACGGTAAAGTTATTATAACAAAAGAGCTTGCACAGCAGGTGGCACAGCGCAGCGCCAACCGCTTTGACAACTCGGGGGATGTACACTATAATCTGCTCTCCGCACTGCAAAAATCAATTCGTGGGTCGGACGAAAACGCCGCACTACACTATTTAGCACGGCTTTTGGATGCAGATGGTATGCTAAGTGCCATACGCCGAATTTTGGTTATCGCCTGTGAGGATATAGGCCTTGCCTACCCTCAAGCCATCGCCATAGTGAAAGCCTGCTGTGATATCGCACTGCAAACCGGTATGCCGGAAGCGAGAATCCCCTTGGCAGATGCGGTAATTCTTCTTGCCACCGCACCAAAATCCAACAGCGGAGAAGCGGCGATTGATATGGCATTTGCGGATGTGCAAAGTGGACGCTTTGGGGAGGTGCTGCCCTATTTAAAGGACAACAACGCACCGGAAAACAAGGCACTGCCAAAATCCAAGCAATACAAATACCCCCATGCTTATGAAAACCACTGGGTAAAACAGCAGTACCTACCACAGGAAATTAAGGATAGGGTGTATTATGAATTTGCTCAAAACAAGACGGAGCAGGCGGCAAAGGCATATTGGGACAAGATAAAAACAAAATAGGCAAAAGGCAAAAAAATAGCACAGGATAAAATTATCTGCACCTTGTGGTGATAATATGGGAGGAAAAGCCGATGAATATGTTGTTCGAGGTTGTTTTTGCGGTGCCGATTGGGCTGATTTTTATTTATTTGGGGCTTAGAATTTGGAAAAACCAGCAGATATCCCTAATTCACGAGTACCATTATAAAAAGGTTTCCGATAATGATAAAGCACCCTACACTGCTGCAATGGGCAAGAATTTAATACTTATGGGGGCAGGGATAATTGCCGCCGGAGTGACAGATTATTTCACCAAAACAGGGTATGGCTGGGCGGCGTTTGCCCTATGCTTTGTTGTGGGCTTTGTGGGGATGATGAAGGCACAAAAGAAATATAATGGCGGACTGTTTTGAAAAATTAAAACGGCTGTGACGAAATCTAAAATCGTCACAGCCACTTTTTTTGTGCGGATATATATATAATTATCTATATATGGGTGTTGTTAATGTTAACGCTTGTTGCAAGGCCTTTTGCATAAAAGTAGTAGGATTGTGAGGCGATAAGCCATACCACGCCTATGATAATGTAGGGCGTTATCCCTAAATTCACCACAAACCCTAGGAGCATACACACCACAAATATACAAGGCAAGCTGGACATAATTATGGTGTAACTTTTGTAAGCGGATTCTCCTATAAGCTTTTTCTCCGCCTCGTCACAGCTATTAAGCCAATCCTTTTGAAATTTCATATCCAAAACATTTCCACGTTTTTCAGGGTAAAGCTCCTTTGTCGCCTTTATAATTATAGTCTGCATTACCGTGCCTAAAGTAAAGGTTGTGATGAATAAAAGGGTTGCCGACACTATACTGGTAACATCCTTCCTTTCGGAAAAGGCGAGAGTGCTTGCGGAAAAGCCGTAAAAAATCATACCTAAAATAAAGCTTACCGAGGCAAGATTTAGTGCTGTGCCATAGCTGCTATCGGCTTTTTCATAGGCGGCTTCATTGTCGCCCACCGCCGACAGGGCAAAACGCTTGCCTTTTTGATAAAAGCAGAATGATGCCACCACTAATGTAAGATTTGCGGCTAAAAAGATAGGTGAGTTTTTTTGTAGCATAGCGGATAGAGCTAAAAGCATATTTGAAAGACCGTCTGCCCCACGGATTACCACCATCGATGCAAGCCCTCCGCCTATTGCAGAGAGAACCATTATTCCAAAAAATTTGAAAGTGGCTTTATTGCTTTGTTTATTTTTCATTTTCTTCCTCCTCATTGATGTGAAAAACTTCCTCTACAGAAACGGAAAAGACCTGTGCAATTCGTATTGCCAAAACAATGGAGGGGCTGTAATCTCCTCTTTCGATAAGGCTGATGGTCTGTCGGGACGCCCCCACCATACTGCCCAGCTCCTGCTGATTGATGTTGAGCCGTGCCCGCAGCTCTTTTACATGGTTGATAAGTGGCATAGTAATACCTCCGTGCAATAATTATTGGCAAAATGTAAGCTATTATTTTCAAAATGACAACTTTACTTGTCGAAAAACATAATAACATACCAACTGTAAAATGTCAATGTAATTTTTAAAATATAATTTATAAACGAAAAACCCGAGAAAAACCCCGAGAAAAAACCCAAGAAAAAGCTGCGACAAAGCTGCGACAAAATGGGATGATTAATGTGATATAGTATGTTTAGGCGAAATTAGCCCAACACACAAAGAAAGGACAGATACTATATGACAAATTATTTTTCATCTACGGCAAAGCAATCGGTTAAACCCGACGATGACTTTGTTCAAAATTTATTGGGGAGAAAACGGAGGGACAAGCTCAAGCGAAGAGAGTCCGCAGGAGGAATGGATATAGAATATAGC
>JAVWUR010000118.1:0-6060 GCA_036667055.1 Oscillospiraceae bacterium | reverse complement strand
CCCCCAAGGGCGGCGGCGATGTGCTAAGCGTTGCCGACGCAAAAAACCCGGCTATCTATACTATTTTAGACCCCAAGGCTGACTACACAGCGCTCTCGCCGCTGAACCGTCCGCTGGTCTATAACCACACAATTGACACAAGCGCCCCCTATATGGTGACCCTTGGCGCGGCGGAAATTCTGAATAAATCCACATCAGCCACCTCGCCATATGGCAAAACCTATGAGGCGGATTTTAACACCACCAACACGGCGGCGGTTATTTCGGTAATCACCGTGCCCCTTGGCACAAATAGCAGCCCAGTGGTTACATGGGAGGGCACAGCGGCGGATGGCAGCAAAAAAAGCGGAACGCTTGTAAACCCCGGAAATTATGCACAAAAAAAGGGGAATGTTGCAGGCAGTAAATTTTTACAGATAAAAGCCGCTGACCTTGGAATAAAAAGCTTTACCTGGGTCAAGGCGGAAATCGGGCAAATCCGCGAAAACTACAATTCCTCCGGCTCCGGCTCCAACTGGGATATTACCTACAACGGCTCGGGTGCGTTTGGCTATTTCACCACCGCCGAATCGGGCATTCAGGTTAAAAACACCTATCGCCTTTATAACACCGACCCTGCACAGCGCAATATCGTGGGCGGCAACCTCACCACCACCTCCACCGCCACCTCCACGGCGCAAGATCGCATGGGCTTTATCTCGGGAGATGCAGTGATCAAAAATGAGGCAGGAGATGTAACGAATTCAATTCCGGCGGGCGAAACCGCTACCATCAGCGGCGATGTCTCCCCCTATTTCGTGCCGGACGTGACAGGCAAAGGTGCGCTGGCGGGCAGCGACGCGCTGGCGGTTGACCCGGTGGTATTCCTCACCCTGCCTGCGGGGCTTACTTATGATGCCCTGAGCTTCAAGCTGGCGGAGCAACCTTTTGGTGGCAGCAACGTCAATGACCAAGCGCTTATCCATTCTGTGGAAAATGTCAGCTATCTGAACACCACAGGCGATGGGGTGAGCATCTACAAAATCACATTCCCGGCGGGAACAACGCTGGGGTATTACAGCGGCGATGGCAGCCGTTTTACACTCTATTACACCATCAAGCTACACACCTCCAAGAGCCTGGAGACAAAGAACTATGAGTTAAACAAACTGATGGGTGTTTCCACCAAAAATAACGTGGAAGCATTATCCAACCTCAGCAGCCCAGACAGCATCAATACCGTCATGCTCGACACCTATGGCATGAACGGCGGCAAAGACTATGCAGGCATCACCAAAAAGGGAAGCGCCACCACACAACCGGGCTTTGGGGTGCAGCAGCTGGCAGAGGTGAATGTTTACAATGCCGTATCTGTAACAAAAATTAACGGCCAAGCGACAAGCAGCCCATGGCAGACCTATGACCCCAGTGACCCAAACAGCATTGCCTCTCTTGGCAAAAACAGCGAGGGGCAGTTTCGCCTTAATATCCAAAATACCAGTACAAGCCCTTCGGGTGCACTTGAGCTGTTGTTGCCCCTCCCCAAAAAGGGTGTGGATATGGGGGACGTGTTCACCCAAGGAGCATCGGCATTTGATATGGCGGTGACAATTCCTACTGCGGAGCTTACGGCACAGAATTTCATCGGAAAATATGTTACCGTCAGCGGTATTAATGATGTCTATAACCAAAAAATTGCCTATACCGACAGCGATGCGGCAAGTGCAAATGCCATCCTGCTAACAGCTAACGCCATTCCGGCAGGTGCGAATATCTTCTTCCAATTCCCCTTCACCGTCACAGGCGGCGGTGCAGGAGCGACTAACATTTGGCGCAATGCCTTCCAGTACACCACCTCCGAAAATGTCACCAGCTATAAAACGGGCAGCTATGTTGCCAGTGCGGTTGCCGGCAGTAGTATTACCGGCGTGGTGTTTGAGGACACAAACCGCAATGGTCTGCGTGAAACAGGAGAGACTGGTATGTCCGGCGTGACGGTGGTAGTCAAGGACAGCGAGAACAAAGTCCTGTCCGCCGTCACCGATAAGGAGGGCAGCTATACCTTCCTTGCGGTTCGGGAAACTCCCGTTAGCATGACCTATACCATGCCAAAAAGCCAAAGGCTGCGTTTCAATATTCCCAAAAGCATGGCGGCAGACGGCAGCAAGGTCACACCCGACAGTGACGGGTTAAGCGCCACACACAGCTTTACAGCCACAGCCAAAACCGAGACGGTAAACGCTGGGGTGTCCTCTTTTGCTACATTGAGCTATGATAAAAACAATGCCGCTGCCACCGGCGACCTCCCTCCGACAGGTGAGTATCTGCCCGGCAGCATGGCAACGGTAAGCGTAAAGCCGGATAATCTGCTTTACAAGGGATATGTATTTAAGGAGTGGAACACCGCTCCCGATGGCAAGGGAACCGGATATCAGCCGGGGCAGACGTTGAAAGTTACAGACAATATGACACTGTATGCCATCTGGGAAATCGGAAAATATACCCTGCGTTTCGACTATCGAGGTGCCACGGCTGGCAACACCATCACCGAAAAGCAGCTTACACACAATGATAGGTATGACGCAGGCGGTGCATTGCCGTCACCAACCCAGCCGGGCTATACCTTTAAGGGCTGGGCAGTTAGTGCCACTGCAACCACCGTCATTGACGGCAGCACTAAATTTACCTTGGGCGAGGACAGCACACTCTACGCTCTCTGGACACCGAAAAGCGGCTATACTGTGACATATAACACAAATGGCACAGCGATTGCCGATATGAAAGTGACATGGGCTCAGGGAGTTTTGCCCACCGATGCCCCCACTCGAAAGGGCTATACCTTTGACGGTTGGTATTACAAGGGGAACAAGGTTACCATTGCGGCGACCTATGGTTCGCTTGCAGGCACGGAAACCCCATCAATCACGCTGGACGCAGGGTGGACGGCTAAAGCCGGATATACCGTGCATTACAATACAGACGGCGGCACCGCTGTCACGGACAAAACTGATGTGGCGTGGTCAGACAGCGGTCTGCTGCCACAGAATAACCCCACCAAAGCAAATGTTGCCTTTGGCGGCTGGAAGTTGACGGGCACCGCAACCGAGGTGACCAGTGCCACCACTTACGGCGAGCTGGCACCTACCGACCAGACGAACGCCATCACACTGGACGCTGTTTGGAACGAGCTTGCAAACAACACCGTAAGCTACGAAACCGGCGGCGGCACCGTCTATACCGACAAGACAAATGTGCTGACAACCGACAAAGGACTGATTCCAACCACTGCTCCTGTGCGTGCTGGCTATGAATTTATCGGCTGGATGTCCGGAGCGAAAACCGTGACGGAGACAACCGTATATAGTGAGCTTACCACAAACGCCACCCTCACCCTCACCGCAAACTGGAGGGCAAAAAGCTATACCATAAGCTATTCTGAGGGCGGATTTGCGCCAATCACCAAAGGTTATTCTGACAGCGGGCTAATTGGCGGCAACACACCCACCAAGGGCGGCAACACCTTTGAGGGCTGGTACTATGGCAACACAAAGGTCACCGACACCACCAAGGTTTCGGGGCTGATACCGCAAGATAATACAACTAACGTCAACCTCACGGCGAAATGGAACGAGAACAGCTACACCATAGCCTATGCCTCAAATGGCGGCGGCAATTTCGCCCCAAAGACTGGCGTTAAGTACAGCGCATCAAATCTTCTGCCCGACAGTGCACCTGTGCGCTTGGGCTACACCTTTAACGGTTGGCAGTGTGATGGCACACCTGTTACCATTGACACCATTTGCGGTACTTTGGCAAATAAGGCGGTGGGCGAAGTCATTACCCTAAGTGCAAACTGGGTGGTAAAAACCGGATATACAGTACACTATAACAGTACTGGCGGAACGGCGGTGACGGACAAAACAGGGGTAGCGTGGACGCAGGAAGATCTTCCCCCAGCCGTAAACCCCACCCGCACCGGCTATGAGTTTAAGGCGTGGGTGACCGGCCGTACCACAGTTACGGCAACCACCACCTACGGTACAATAGCGACAGATGATGCAACAGGCTCAGCGGTAACGCTGGTGGCTCAGTGGACGGAAGCCGCAAGCTTTACAGTGTCCTTTGACACTGGCACCGGCACGCCTGTGCAAGATAAAATCAATCTCACACAGAACAGCAGCAATCTGCTGCCATTGAATGACATCGCCCCCGTTGGATTTTATCTAACAGGCTGGACATTCAAAGGGCTGACGGTCACTCAGGCGACCACCTATGGTGAGCTGGCGGCTATTGCAGGGGGTAGCCCTGTGGTGCTGAAGGCAGTTTATGCGCCAATTACCGACACCGGCGGCAACGGCACCGATGTGCAGGGCAAGGTGATCGAGGGCATGTTCGGCGTGTACAAGCTGGATATTTCCTGGGGAGCCATGAAGTTTGACTATAATTCCACCGGTGCAGTTTGGAACCCCGACACCCAAGGCTATGTACCGGGTAGCGGCACAAAGGGCTGGACAAACGAGAGCTTTGAAGCGGGCAACAACAAAATTACAGTGGCAAACCACAGTAACGGCGATGTAACCCTTTCCTATTTAGCAAAGCCCGATGCTGTCCTTGCCGGTACTACCATGACGGTGCGCTCCACCAATTCACTGGCTGGTATTGAGGCGGCAAACCTTCTACTGGCAAAGGTGCCAACCGAAGGTGGGGCAGTGCCTACAATAGATACCTATGTATGGCTGACAGGCGAGCCAACAAATTTAGCGGCGCTAAACGATAAGACCTACATCAAGGCAGGTGTTATCACCGTAACAGCCAAGCCGGATTTAACAAGCGGACTGACCCCGAAAACCTCCACACCGTAATCATAGGGGCGTGGCGACATAATAAATCCCACATCATGCCGGAGAATGTCATATAATTTTGGCACTCTTCGGCATGAGTTTTAGAAAAATCGAAAGGAGCGGATGGATTGTATAAGAAGAATAAAAGCAAACGGCTACTGTGCCTTACCTTGGCAATCCTGATGCTTATGGCGGTGTTTCCAAGCACTGCCCTCGCCTTGGATGGGACAAGCGGCAAGCGAATTACCATTATTATGAACTCACAGGGCGGCAGCGGAGGTACACTGCAAATTGACGTGGAGAATGGCGGTCAAATGCCAAACATCGAGCCGCCCACCCGCTGGGGCTATACTTTTCTCGGCTACTGGTCGGTGGCAAGCGGACAGGGCACGCAGTACTATGACCCACAGGGCACACCGCAAGTCCTCACCTGCAATTTTACCCAAAAGGCCGCACTGTACGCCCACTGGAAAATTAAAACGCTGAGCATCACCTATGGGAACATGGAGGGAGCTGCCTTTGGCACAAATGCCCCTACCTCCCATACCTACGGCGCAAACACCACCATATCAAACCCCACAAAGCCAAGCTACACCTTTTTGGGCTGGCGGGTGAACGGAAGCCCCATAGCCTCCCAAGGGCTGGTACTGGGAGCCGCCGCCTACAATGATAACATCACCCTAACCGCTGTCTGGAACAGGGCAAGATTGGTTACGCTGGTGAACAACGCCACCGATGTAGTTACCATGCTGGCTGACGATCTGCGGAAGGTTTTCAGCAATCAGGTTGCCGACCCTACCGTCGGCGTTACCGCCGATGACCTGAACAGCGAGGAGGTTAAGCTCACACTATCTGCCAAGAATGCGGACAATCTAGCGGAGGGAGCCACAGATATTATTGGGCTGGCGCAGGGCGAGGTGCTGAAGTTCTACGATTTCAGCGTCAACAAAACCGTTACAAAGCTGGTAGGGAGTCCGGTTGTTACCAATCTCCATGAGCTACCTAACACGGTGCAGGTGGAAATTACATTGAGCGGTTCCCTCAAAGGCAGCAGCGCCTATCGGGTTTACCGTTACCATGGCGGCACGGCACAGGCAATTCCCCACGGCCCCATTGCCGACAGCACTGGCACAAGGGAGTCCTTCGAGATTACCCCCGACGGCACCAAACTAATTTTGCATACTAGGCAGCTCTCCACCTATGCAGTGGTGGGTAGCGAGAAGGTGCTGGGTGGCTCGGG
>JAVWUR010000117.1:0-6092 GCA_036667055.1 Oscillospiraceae bacterium | reverse complement strand
AGAATAACCCCCTCGCACCTGTCCAAAACCTCTTGATTGTCCTGCGCTATCTCCACAAGACACGGATATTTTCCCGCCAGTGCCGCCGATTTTTCCCTGTTTCGTGGGGACAGCACAAAGCTGTTTTCCTCCCCGCTCTCACAAAAGCCTGTGACCATATAGGAGGCGATTATCCCAACGCCAATAACTCCGATTTTCATAATTCCGCTCCATTCTTTTTACACAAGTTTTAATGGTTTTCTTGCCTACAAATCATCTTAATGTTTTCTTTGCCTACAAATCATCTTAATGGTTTTCTTGCCATGCAAATCATCTTAATTTCCCCCTCAGCTATCGCCTGTAGCCTGTCCACTATTCACTGAAATGCACGCTGCACACCTTGACAAAATCCTCTGTGTCCCTAGTGCCTGCCGTCTCAAAGCTTGAGTGCATGGCGAGCTGGGGCAGGCCGATATCCACCGTGTTAGCTGCCACCTTTGTTGCGGAAATATTCCCTAAGGTAGAGCCGCCGGGCATATCCGAGCGGTTAGCAAAGCTTTGATATTCCAGCCCACAAGCCTTGATAAGCCCCTTGAACATCGCCGCTGACAGCCCATCGGTGGTGTATTTTTGGTTGGCGCTGTACTTTATCACAATGCCGTTATTTATGTAGGGCTGGTTGGTTGGGTCAGCTAGAGCAACGTTGTTTGGGTGCACTGCGTGGGCGTTGTCCGCCGATATCATAAAGGAATTTGCCACGCTTTGCAGATAGTATTCGCTTGTATACCCCAAGGAATTATTGACCCTTGTCAGGGTGTCATATAGGAAGGTTGACCCTGCCCCCTGCTTGGTGGCGCTGCCCACCTCCTCGTTGTCAAACACCCCGAGCACAGCGGCTTTGGTGGTGGGTGCTCCCTGCTTTAGCCCTTGAAGTGCCCCATAAACGCACTGCAAATCGTCCAGCTTAGGAGCGCCGATATACTCATTTTTAAGCCCAAAAACGCAGCCCCTTTGGCGGTTGTACAGGGACAAATCCATGCCCATGATGTCGCTTGGGTCACAGCCTGCCGCCTCCCCCACCAGCTTTAAAAATCCGCCCTTTTCTGCCCCACTGCCAAGTATTGGCATTAAATCCGTCTGTGGATTAAGCTTTTTCCCGTCATTAACCCCTCTGTCCATGTGAATGGCAAGGCTTGGGATAATCAAAAGGTCACGGTCTACATTCACAAGCCTTTGTATGTATTTCCCCTCTTTTTTGAGGATAACTCTGCCTGCCACCGACAGGGGCTTGTCAAACCATGTGGACATAATCATTCCGCCGTACCCCTCGGTATTTAGACAAAGATATCTGTCCTTCACGGTGATTTCAGCGTTCTCCTTGATTTTAAAGGTTGGGCTGTCACTGTGGGCGGCGACCATATTAAAGCCCATATTTTCCCCTTTGGGCAGCTTAAATCCTATGACAGCCGAGCCGTTTCTCGTGACAAAATAGCTGCCCCCTGGGGATAGCTCCCACCTTTCGCCCTCGAAAAGCTGGACAAAGCCGCTGTCCAAAAGCTCATTTTTTACATTTTCCACTGCATGAAATACGCTGGGACTATGGTCGATAAACTGTAGTAGCCCCTCTGTGATTGATTTTTCCATAGCATAAACCCTCTTTTATTTTATTTGTTACATAAAATGATAGCTTTTTATGGAGGATATGTCAATAAAAAAGCCGCTTATCCCCTGCTAAATTAATTAAACTGCCCCCAATTTTAACCAAAGGGTATTTTAGGTTTGACAATTGTGTATATTATACCTATAATATATTAATAGTTTATGATTGAACTGCCAGTGTTTGGGGCTATCTAGCGCCCATGAACCACTGTTTAACCTTTTTCTATCTATCGAGGAATTTATATGAATAAAAAAATTACTGCCGACATATTGGTAGCCGGATTTGCGCTCTTCGCAATGTTTTTTGGCGCCGGAAACCTTATCTTCCCCCCCTACCTTGGGTACGACAGCTCCTCCAACTGGCTTTTGGGGGTTATGTGCTTTGTGGCAATCGACATCGGTTTAAGCCTTTTGGGTATCATCGCCGTGGCGAAAACCGGCCGTGGAGCTCAGGGGATAACGGAGCATTTGGGCAAGTTTTTTTCCGTTTTGCTGCTGTGCGTAAACACCATCTGCTTAGGGCCTCTTATCGCCATTCCCCGCACCGCTGCCACCACCTTTGAATTTGGTATAGCGCCAATTTTCCCGGGAGTGAGCAGTTGGATTTTCTCTATAATCTTTTTTGCCATCGTGGTGGTTTTAAGCTTAAAGCAGACCCGAGCGGTGGATATAATCGGCTCGATTTTAGCCCCCATCATGCTTGTGGCGCTGTTGGTGCTCATAATAAAGGGGGTGGTGTCCCCCCTAGGCAGCCCCGATATTGTCACCCAAACACAGACGGTGGTTAAAAGCGGAATACTCGCCGGCTATCAAACCATGGATATGATGGGGGCAATTATCATGGCGCTTGCCATCATCTCCAACGTGTCGGACAAGGGTTATACCGAGCCAAAGCAGCAGTTTAAGATAATCGTTTTGGCGGGGCTTGTCTCTGCCGCTGCGCTGTTTGTGGTGTACGGCGGCCTTGCCTATCTTGGAGCTACCGCCTCCACCGTCATCCCTGCTGGCGTGGGGCAATCCTCTCTTTTAATCGCCATAACCAAAGGGCTTTTAGGTCAAAATGGAATTTTGCTTTTGGGGATAATCGTGGCCTTTGCCTGTCTTACCACCGCCGTGGGTCTGCTCACTAGCTCCGCTACCTTTTTTGCCACCATCACCCATGGTAAGCTCCCCTATACCGTGACGGTTTTTGTCTTTGCCATATTCAGCTGTGTGGTGTCAAACTTTGGTATCTCAACAATAATCGCCTTTGCCGCCCCGATTTTAGAGCTTATCTATCCGGTGCTGGTAGTGCTTATTGTGCTGTCTCTCTTTGATAAAATCACCAACACCAACGTCCACAAGCTGGCGGCTCTGGCGGCATTTATCACCAGCTTTTTAAGCCTTTTAGAGCTGTGGACAGGGCTTAATTTGGGAATATCCTATCTTCCCCTAGAGCAATACGGCTTTCCTTGGCTCTTGCCTGCCGTGATTTTTGGCATAGTCGGCGGCTTTATAAAGGACAGGAAAAAAATTTAATAGTGTACATTCAATGCACCCCTTAGGTATCAAACAAAAATACATATGGGGTGCGTTTTTTATATGTACTTTTCCCTGAAAAGCGTATATTATGTAGTTGAAGATAAAAGCGTGTGAGACGCTTTACAAAGGAACTATGACAGGAGGTTTTTTATGAAGATAGCAGTGGTTGACATTGGCGGTACCGCCATAAAATTCGGCGTGTGGGAAAGGGGCGCACTCACCGGCTGCAAGGAGCTGGAATACTGCGCCAAGCTAGGTGCACAAGAGCTGCTGCACAAGCTAAAGGCTCTCCTTTGTGAAATTGCCCCCTTCGACCGCATTGGTATCTCCACCGCTGGGCTGATAAATTCCAATGAGGGGATAGTGATGATGGCGAGCAACATCCCCGGCTATTCCGGCACCAATCTGAGGGAATTTTTAGGTGGGGAATTTAATGTGCCTGTGTTTGTGGAAAATGACGTGAACTGCGCCGCCATCGCCGAGGCAGTCTACGGCGCCGGACAAAGCTACGACAGCTTTATCTGTCTTGCCTACGGCACCGGAATTGGTGGGGCTATAATAAAGGATAAACAGGTGCTCCACCGTGGCGCAAACTTTGCCGCCGGTGAGATGGGGCACACCATAACCCACGCCGAGGATAAGCTGCCCGGTGACATTACCAGCGGCTGTTATGAGATGTACGCCTCCACCACCGCCTTGGTAAAAACCGCACAAAAATATGACCCCACCATAAAAGGGGGCAGAGATATTTTTGCAAAGCTGCCCGGTGACGTTAACCTTCAAGCTATACTGGACAGCTGGATTGTGGAGGTCATGATAGGGCTAACAGGGCTAATTCACACCTTCGACCCACCTTGTGTAGTGCTTGGTGGGGGCATTATGACCCAGCCCTATATAATAGAAAAGCTAACCCAGCTAAAGCCCGATTATCTCATGCCCCTCTACTGTGGCGTGGTGTTTAAGCCTGCCCAGATAGGCAACTACACAGGGCTCTTGGGCGCCGGATATCTTGCCGCCACCATGTTGTAAAATCTATTTTGTGTTTTTTAAGTACCCTACTCCGTCAGCCCAAAGCTGATGTTAAGCGCTCGGTTTAGCTTTAAAATATCCGCCTCGGGGAGCTTGCCGGTTTTCTCCCTCAGCCGCTGTTTATCTATGGTGCGTATCTGCTCTAACAGCACCACCGAGTCCTTGGCAAGTCCACAGCTATCCCCCCTAACCGGTATGTGGGTAGGCAGCACCGTCTTGTCCTGCTTTGAGGTTATCGCCGCCGCAATCACCGTTGGGGAGTGGCGGTTTCCCACATTGTTTTGCACAATTACCACCGGTCGTGTGCCCCCCTGCTCGCACCCTATAACGGGGCTTAAATCCGCATAAAATACCTCGCCTCTGTTTATGTCCATAAAAATTTTAACCTCCTGTGCCTTGAGTGGACAGCCTGTCCTGTCCTTCTGCCCTTCCTTTAAAGGCGCTATGTTCAAGGTTATTATTACCCTGAACAGGGGCTTTATTCACCCATCGCCCCGCCTAATTTGTCTATTTTTGCCACATTAAAGCCCACTTAAACCTCCCTTTACTAGGGGTTTAAGTGGGCTATTTTTGTGCGCCATAAAAACCGTTATAGGTCTTGGGGTGTGACAACACTGTCCTCGGTTTTGCTTTTAAGCAGCTTTACCAGCTCCATTAAAAATGGGGGCAAGGGCGTTCCCACATCAGAAATATTTTCAAGTATGCTTATAATTTCATTTGCCACCAGCCAAAAAACCACCGCCGTGGAGACTATGCAGTCCACGCCAAAGGTTATGCCCAATTGCTGCCCCACTGTAGCCACAGCGTAATCAAGTACAAACCCTACCCCCACCAAAAGCCACATACACACCTTTTTGGCAATACCTCTAAAACCACGGTAGCTGCTCACCGCCTCCCCACGGTAAACCGACGCCAATATTCCGGTAAAATAATCAAAAATATTTGACCCCACCAAAATGTACACCGGTATGCTAAGCACCCCCAAAGCGGAATTTACCGCCGTAAAAAACGCCACAAACCCAAACTTTACCCTATCTAAATTACTCATGCTTTCTTCCCTCTCCTGTATGATTTTGCCTTTTAAGACGGAGGGCTTTGTCCCTCCGCCTTTTTCGGCTTTTACTATCTCTCTTTAAGCTTTAAGCTTTTTGCCACGCCTTTCAGCTTTTAATTTTTTCTCTTTAGTCTTTAGACCTTTGCCTCTCTCACTGCCGCCTCCACCTTTGCCAGCACACCTTCAAGACACTTTATCCGCTGTGCCTGCTTGGCGATAAGCTCCTTTGACACCGGCTCCTCCTTGTCGCCACCCTCTCCCGACACCAAAAGGTCATAGGCTCGCTGAACATTTGTCAAAAATTCTCCCCAGCCATATGGCTCGCCCTTTCTTATTCGGTTGGGGCAATTTTTACCCGACCAGTGGTTGTGCTGAACCACATTTTTTAGTGGAATGTTATATTTTTCCATTAAAAACGCCGTCAGCTCCACTGCATTTTGGGTGGCATTATAAAGGTTCGCCCCTTGGTTTTCACATATTTCTATGGCAAGACTTTTTCTGTTTCCTGTGCCTTTGGCTGTGTCCCCTGCGTGCCATGCCACCTCATTATCGGGTATGCACTGTACCATTTCCTTTTCGTCCACCACATAGTGGTAGCTCACCTCCTTCATGCTTCCCCCGCCCTGCAAGTATTTTGCGTGGGCTGCCGCCGTGGCAGAGGGTCGCAGATTTGCGGTGTTGTGTATTGTTATATATTCAGGACATAGAGTATAGCCGCACCGTGCCGCCGTCCCAAAGGGTGTTAAAACCTGTCTTATCTTCATATCATTTTTCCTCCTATAATCTCATCATATTGCCCCTGTGTTATCTTCCCCTTCATCACCGCATTTTGCACCATTGCCGCCGTCCA
>JAVWUR010000116.1:0-6201 GCA_036667055.1 Oscillospiraceae bacterium | reverse complement strand
TTTGTCACCACATCAAGGGTGACCTCTTTGTCACAGCTATCCACCACCATGCAGTTGGGTATTCCTGCCATAAAATCTTGAACATGACCGGGGCCAACCCAAACGCAAACATTGATTTTTTGAGTTATTTCTGTCTGTACAATTACGGATAGCCGCTCGCCCGTCTCCGATTCAATGCCTTTCATACACAATATGAAGGTTTTACCCGACACGTCATATTGATTTATCCGCTGGCAAAATTCACGTAAATGCTGGGCGCTTATGGAAATTACAATGTAATCGGAATGGTTTAAGGCTTTTTCCAAGTCCCCCTCCAATACAAGGTTGTCGGGCAGCTCCAAGTAAGAATTTTTTCGGGTGGACACAAGCTCGTCAAAATCGGCGAGCCCCTGTCTGCCCCAAAGCACTACATCATTTTTCCTTGAGTGATAAACTGCTAAAAATGTGCCCCATCTGCCGGAGCCTAAAACGGTAACATTCATAGATATTTTTCCTTTTATATTATAGTATATTTTTCATTAAAATGGGTCAAGTATGACACTTTTATCGGAGCTGCTTTGCTGTGGTACACTGCCATCCTTGGTGGCGTTTTGCACGGAGACATCCGTACCGCTGTTAAGAGCGCTGGACGGCGTATCACTGGCTGTAGAGGAGCTGTCATGAGTCTCGCTGGATGTGTCCGGTGCGCTTTGCACAGGGGAGCTGCTGTCAAGGCTAGGAGGGAAAACTACCTCTTCGCCCGGCTCTGCAACATATTCCGGCGTGGCGCTGTGCTGAGGCTTACCGTCCACCTGTTTTGGGACAAAGCCTCGTGGCGGACGCCTATCTGGGACAGTCAGCTTGTGGTCGCAGACGTATCGCAATAGCGTTTCATACCCCTCAGAGTTTAAGTGGACTCCATCATTTGAGACGTATTTGGGCTTCATAAACCCAGTGTTGGGGTCTTTGAAAGCTTCCGAGAAATTTAATAGCTTGTACCCATCTTGAGCGCAAAGCTTTGCCAAGGCAAGATTAAATTCGTCAATGGTCTGCATTTTAATGTGCCTATTTTCTCGTAGCTTACCCACAGGCAAAACCTCTGCCACAATGATGTCACAATGAGGGTATG
Source organism: Oscillospiraceae bacterium (assembly GCA_036667055.1). Taxonomy (GTDB): domain Bacteria; phylum Bacillota; class Clostridia; order Oscillospirales; family Ruminococcaceae; genus RGIG3102. The sequence continues at coordinate 5,093 of JAVWUR010000116.1, read as the reverse complement.
CCGATTTAATCAAGGCTAAAACAGATTGGTATATATCCGCAAAATCTTGGACGGAGGTGCCAACGGTGTTGTTGGTGCCAAAGTTAATTATAATGCGGCGGGGCTTTAAAAGCGACACGGCTTTAATGATGGTAACCGGATTTTCATAGCCGGAAAACCACACAAATTCCTTGCTTGCCACCGATTGGATTGCCATTGAGCGCCGCCCTAAAACATTTTGCAAGGGCAGATATCCAAAGCTTGAAAGTCCGGCAGTGTTGGAGTCTCCGACAAAAAGAGTGTCGGAAAGATAGGTTGTATCCTTTTCCGAATTGTATGGCAAAAGGATATCCTGAAAACTTTTAAGGCTGCTTGAATACCAGTCTTTGTTATATTTTGCATCAACAGTGTGATAAATATTTGAATTATTGGAAGAAAGCTCCGAGGAGGAGCTAAAAGAAATGCTTTGTGCCATAGAATTGTCTAAAGGTTTTTCATTTATAAAAATGTCCATGGAAAGAATTACTATTATAATCAGCAGGACAAGCGCCAAAATGGAGGCTGTTCTTTTGCGGGGAAACATACAAACACACCCTATTTTATGATATTTACAATATCGGCAATGCTGTCTATTATGGCAACGCTGGGGTATTTTAAAAGGTCATCCTTTTGCGCAAAGCCGTATGTAACACCGATGGCATCAAGCCCCATTTTTTCTGCACCAATAAGGTCATATCTTGTGTCGCCAACCATGACAACTTGGGATTTATCAGCGTTTAATTGGGATAAAACATGGGCTATAACATCTTCCTTTTCGCTTATTTTGCCGTCCAAGGTTGCACCCCCTGCAAGGGTGAAATATTGAAGGATATCAAAGTGCTCCAGTATCTTTTCTACGTAAACTTGGGGCTTGCTGCTGGCGGTACACAGCACAAAGCCCATCTGCTGTAACTGCTGTAACGTATCTTTTACCCCGTCATAAATTTCATTTTCAAATAGCCCCACGGTGGAAAAACGCTCACGATATTTTTTAACAGCGGCAGGGGCAAGCTCCTCCCCCAAAAGCTCGGTAAAGGTTGGCAGCAGAGGAGGGCCGATATATTTTGTAAGAGATTTTAAGGGCATATCCTTTCCAAAAAAATTAAGGGCATAGTTTATGGATTTGCAAATTCCCTCCTGTGGGTCGGTGAGGGTGCCGTCCAAGTCAAAAAGAATGATTTTATACTTCATATATGTCTCCTGTGACAGAAAGTTAATAGGCTAAATAGATTGAAAGCTTAAATATTAAAAATAAATATATCCTTTATGTTACCACAAAAGGGTTAAAATATCAAATAAAATGCAGAGAACTTTAAAAGCACTCTGCATTTTATATAGCTATTTAATTTTAAAGATGACCGGCGCCACATTTTCATCCAGACCTTTAAAGGTAAATCCCTGCTCTAAAAGCTCGGGAATTGCCTGTTTCAGCGCCGCAACGGTGCTCTTTTTTCCGGCAGAATCGTGCATTAGCACCACTGAAACATCATGGTTTTTACAGCCCTCCATAATGTGATTGTATATGCTTTGCGTGGTATAATTTTTTGTGGCATCCTCGCTGCTCACGTTCCAGTCAAAATATATAAACCCTCGGCGGAGCATCTCTTGGGTTAAATCCTTGTAGATGTTTCGGTTGAAATTGTTTTTGCTGCCGCCGGGAAAACGGAAAATTTTTGGCGGAGAGCCGGTAATTTCGCACACGTAATTAAAGCAAATTTCAAAATCCTCAAGATAACTGTCAACACTTTTATATATTTTGCGGTAGTTGTGGCTGGCGGTATGTACGCCTATGCTGTGCCCCTCATCAAAGGCTCTTTTTATAGCCGCCTTATCCTCATCCTTTTCCGAATTGACAACAAAAAAAGTAGCGGGCACACCATGTTCCTTTAAGATGTCCAGAATTTCCAAAGTTCGGGCGCTTGGGCCGTCATCAAAGGTAAGGTAAACTATCTTTTCCTCTTTAGGAATGTCTTGCTCGGGCTTACTTTGGGCTGCAATGTCCTCACCGCCAGCGTTGATTTGACCCACTTCCTCAGCGCTGTCAAGCCCATTGGAATTACTCACGTTTGTGGAGTAAACTTGGGTGTAGTCCATCTGGTATTTTAATGCTTGCAGCGTTTTTGCATACTCCCCTTGGGTACTTTTTGAGATATAGCCGGTACAGGAAAATATGCAAGCAAAGAGCAAAGTGCTGTATATTAATATGCTGATTTTTTTAAAAGTCATACGATTATCACCACCTATAGAATATTATTCACAACGGTATTGTAAAATGACTTTTTTTACGCTACAATATTTAAAATAGATGGGAGACGCTAAAATATGGAATTGTTGGAACAGAGAATTTTAAGGGATGGCAATGTAAAGCAAGGTAATATTTTAAAGGTGGACAGCTTTTTAAATCATCAGCTTGACATAGAGCTGCTAAATGAGATGGGAGCAGAGTTTAAAAGGCTGTTTCAAAAGGAAAACATAACTAAAATTTTGACAATTGAGGCATCGGGAATTGCTATTGCAAGTATAGCGGCGCAGTATTTTAAGGTTCCGGTGCTCTTTGCTAAAAAGGCGAAAAGCAAAAATTTGGACGGAGAGCTATACACCTCTGTGGTACATTCCTATACCTACGGCAATGACTATACCGTAACGGCAGAGAAAAAATTCTTAGACAAGGGCGAAAGAGTTTTGATAATTGATGACTTTATGGCAATGGGAAAGGCTATGGACGGTCTGCTTGACATTGTGGGGCAATCGGGAGCTACAGTGGCAGGCATTGGAATAGCCATTGAAAAGGGCTTTCAGGGCGGGGGAGATGCCTTGCGAAAAAAAGGGTACAATCTACAGAGCCTTGCCATAATTGAAAGCATGGACGATGGCGTGGTTAAATTTAGGCGCAGTGCCGTCAAGAAATAGGCGGCTTTAAAGCATAAAAAAATCTGTGGGTATTTTGTATACCACACAGATTTTTTCTTGCTAGGTGTTAATTTCACGAATAAAACTTTCACCGGCTTTGGTGATTATTTTTTGCCCTTCCTTCATCTTTTTAACCGCCTTTTTTGCCTGCTGTCTGTTTTCGTTCAGGTAAGCGGCACCTGCGGCGGCTACTGCTGTGCCAATGGCGGCGCCAATTGCCACATTTCTTGCGGTGTTCATCATTTTGTGTTCCATAGTAAATCTCCTTATATAATTTCCGTTGGTACTTGATAGTGTGTTCATTTTATGGTAACATATACAGCGGTAATTTTGAACATAATGTGAACAAAGCAGTGGCATAAAAATTCACAATTTACATAAAAAGCAATAATGAACCTCCAAAAGAGGGTATGATAATTAAAGACAAAGGGGAAAGAATATGGGGAACAAAAAAGCGCTTTGCATCCACGATATGTCAAGTGTAGGCAGGTGTAGCTTAACGGTTATTTCGCCTGTTTTAAGTGTTATGGGGGTGCAGTGCGTGCCGCTGGCAACGGCGGTGCTATCCACCCATTTTGGGGGATTTGGTCAGGTAGCAAGTCGGGATTTAACGGAGTTTTGCCATGAAAGCTTAAAGCAATTTGAAAGAATAGGGGTGAAGTTTGACTGTGTGTACAGCGGTTATCTTGCATCTCCTCCTCAGATGGAAATTGTAAAGATGGCTTTTGAACAAAATAAATCGGCGCTCAAGGTATGTGACCCGGTCATGGCGGATAACGGCAAGCTATATTCTTCCTTCACCCAACAATTGTCAAGTGTGCTGGGGGAAATTTGCGCCGTCAGCGACATCATAACCCCCAATCCAACCGAGGCAAATATTTTGCTGGGAAAGGATTATGACAAAACTGTTTTTTGCCCGCATGAGATAAAACAGATGGTTATGGGGCTAAATAAAAAGTATAAAAACAGTGTTGTGATAACCGGTGCAAAGCTAGAGGATAAAAGGGTTATATGCGCTGGATTTAACGAAAAAACAAAGGAATATTTTACCATTGAATGTAACTATATTCCGGTGCATTTCCCCGGCACGGGAGATTTATTTTGCGCAGTTTTGACGGGTTGCCTTTTAAAGGACGACGACCTGCCTGCCGCCTGTAAAAAAGCGGCGGAGTTTGTGGAAAAATGTGTAAAAGCTACCTACAACGAGGGGGTTGATACTCGATTTGGAGTGGAGCTGGAGCCGCAATTAAAATATTTATTAGAATAAAAGAGGGTATTTATCATGAAAAACAATAAATTTACAGTTCAGGATTTAGCCAAAATCGGCGTTATGGCGGCGCTGATATTTGTCACCACAAAGTTTATCAGTATTCCAATTCCAACACCGCTGGGTAAAACTGCCATACATTTTGGAAATGTTATGTGCATCTTGGGCGGGCTGCTGTTTGGAGCGCTGCCAGGAGGGCTGGCGGCAGGAATAGGAAGCTGTATCGTGGATCTTATGGATCCATCTTGGGCACCGGAATTTTGGATAACCTTCATAAATAAATTTATCATGGGCTTTGTGGCGGGTCTTGTGATGAAGTTTGGTAAGCCAAGTTATATAAAAACCGTGACTGCGGCAGTGGCAGGGGCAGTTAGCTATGTTGCGGCATACCTTGCAAAAACTTTGATAATGCAGTATTATATTCTTGGAAACCCATGGCAGACTGTCTCGGGTGTGCTGATAACAAAAGGGACTGTGAGCTTGGTAAATGGGCTTATAGCAATGGTAGTGTCGGTTATATTGTACTCGATTATAGCTCCGGCATTAAAAAAAGCAGGGCTATTTCAGGAACATAAACCCGATAAAAAAATAAAAGTTTAGAAATTTTATGAAAAAATATAGTAAAATAAGAGGAAATTATAGGTAAATGAATACTGTTAATATTGTTTTATTCCAGCCGCAAATACCACAGAATACAGGGAATATAGCAAGAACCTGTGCAGCTACAGGCGCAAGGCTCCACTTAGTGGGGCCTTTAGGTTTTGTTATAGAAGATAAAAAATTAAAGCGTGCAGGTCTTGACTATTGGGATAAACTTAGTGTATCATATTACAATGGTACAGATGACTTTTTTGATAAAAACAAGGGCGGAAAATTTTTCTTCTTTACAACTAAAGGG
>JAVWUR010000115.1:0-6306 GCA_036667055.1 Oscillospiraceae bacterium | reverse complement strand
TGAAAAAATTGGCACAACTCACAAGCGAGGGGGAAGCCATAGATGATGGTGCTTACCCCGGCAAGGTGGTAAGGCGTGGAGACAAGGGCAGAAATGTGCTGATTGTCCAGTTTTACATAAACCAGACAGCGGTGTATGTGGACTCGATAGATGAGGTTGCCCTAGATGGCATATTTGGGGCGGCACTGGAAACCTCCGTCAAGGAATTTCAAAAGTTCTTTAACCTCACGGCTGACGGCAAGGTGGGGGAATTGACTTGGAATAAAATGTACGAAATTTTCCTCAGCATCAAAAATGGTGTGACGGTTCCTCCACAAACCCAGCCAAACGCTGACAAGTACCCCGGCACTCCGCTGCAAATAGGCTCTAGCGGCACCAATGTAGTCAAGGTGCAAAACTGGCTCAATGGGGTGTCCAAGGTGTACACCACCGTGCCCTCGGTAACAGCGGATGGCAAATTCGGCCCCTTGACAAAAAATTCCGTCATGGCATTTCAAAAACGCTTCGGTCTTATTCAAGATGGCATAGTAGGTACTGCCACTTGGGGTAAATTGTACTCGGTTTGGCAGGGGCTTGTGGCAGATGGGAAAATTTAGCAGCTGCAAAACAAAAAAATAACTGTAAAAAATTGATGAAGATATTAAAAGACATTAAAACCTTGTTAAGCATATTTCACAAACATGATAAAATTACTCTGACACATTAAGAAGTCCTGAAAAGGCTTTCTAAACCTATCCAAAAGTCCTCTAAATTTTACAGTTTAGAGGACTTTTTGTGCAAATATGACAGATATGCAGCTGCAAAGGAAGGGTAATATCGGATAAAAATTTTATATAAAAACGATTGACAAAGGTTTGTCAAGGTGCTATAATAACGCTATTGGTTAATATGTTTGAACATATTAACGGAGGTGAAAGTATGCAAAATATATCTGAAGCAGAGATACTTGAAAAAACAACAGAGCTATCTGTTTATTTCAAATGCCTTGGTGATACCAACCGAGTAAGAATACTACTTGCACTGTTATCAAAGGGCGAACAAAACGTCAATCAGTTGTCCTGTCAGTTTCCGGATATTTCAAGACCCACAGTATCACATCATCTGTCTCTTATGAAAAATTCTGGACTGATTAAATGCCGAAAGGATGGGGTAGAGCGGTATTATGACATCACTTGCGAGGATTTTACCAGCAAGCTAAATTGCTGGATAAAAATTATAAACAAATTATAAAGGAGATTTTAAAAATGAAAGCAGTAGCGTATATGAAACCGGGAGTAGAGCTTGTAGATATTGAAGAGCCGGTTATCCACGGTGGGGACGATGTAAAAATCAAAATGGCATATTGTGGTATTTGCGGCAGTGATATTCACATTGTCCATGGTGCGTTTGACCCGATAATCCCACAGCTTCCCTTTCCAATCGGTCACGAGTCCACAGGTGTGATAGTAGAGCTAGGGCCAAAAGCCACGGCAAAAGGGCTGAAAGTTGGAGATAAAGTAGCTTATTATTACAATTTATATTGCGGAAAATGCCATTTCTGCAAAAACGGTCAAGAGCACCTGTGTACAGGTGTGACATTTAATATGAGCTCAATGTGTGAGTACATCGTTGTGTCGGAAGCACAAGTATGGAAATTACCAGAGGACGTGAGCCTTTTGAAGGGTGCTCTTTCAGAGCCTATTTCCTTTTGTTTGCACACAGTAGATATGGGTAACATCAAGCCCGGCGATACTGCGGTTGTTTCCGGTGGGGGAGCAATTGGTCTTATGACAATGCTGCTGTGTAAGCGTGCAGGAGCATCCAAAATAACCGTCATTGAGCCTATTGCCGAAAAAAGAGAGATGGCACTTAAGCTTGGTGCAAGCTATGTAATCGACCCTATGACCGAGGATGTTTGTGCTAAAATAATGGAGATTACAAGTGGCAGAGGTTATGATGCTGTGTTTGAGTGCTCCGGTGCAAAGCCAACTATTCAGGCGTGTCTTACATATGCAAGTGCAGGGGCGACCATTGTGTATGCGGCAATGTATGGGGACGGCTGTGTAAATGTGAATTTGTACGATTTATTTAATAGGGAGATAAAAATTACTGCACCACACCAATCACCATATACTTGGCAGAGAACAATGAGTTTGATTTCTGAATTAGATTTAGATTTGTTTACACAGTGTGTGTACCCTAAGGAAGATTTTGCAAAGGCATTTGAGGCTCAACGTGAATCTAAAAACGCAAAGGTAATCATTAAAATCAACGCAGATTTATAATAGGTTAGCTTTATAAATATAATTTTGAACAAAGCAGGGAATGTCTGTCTTTTTAAAATGGGCAGAGACGAAACAATCCAAAAAGCGAGCCGCAAGTACTGCAAAAGTAGTACAAAGCGGCTCGCTTTTTTGGTATAATGCAATTGATGAAAAAACAAAATTAAATCTAATCATAGCTACCGTTTTTTAAAGATAAACTTTACGATAGAGCACAGTAGCATAACGCAGAAAAGCAAAATTGCTGCGGCGACAACTCCGGTGCAGACCCCCACAAAATCTATAAAAACGTCTCGCACTTGACTTGAGCGTCCGGGGATAAAGCTTTGAAAAAATTCATCGCTCAAAGCCACAATAAGCCCGCCTAGCATAGGCCAAGAGCTGAATACAAACAATCGTTTAGTGTATACACGCACGGTCAGCATCAGCCAAAATCCCAAAAGGCAATACTCGGAAAGGTGAGCAAGCTTGCGAACAATGTGCTCGGTAAGGGAAATTTCTACGTTGCATTTGTCCAAAACCTCGTTGATAATCTTAGTGACCTGTTGGCTTTTCACACCGGAAACTTCAGCCACTTGGGCAGAGTTGAAAAATATAAAAAATATAACACCTACTGTAATGGAGGTAAAAGCAATTCTAAAGAGAATAATCCACCATGGGCGGCGGTGAGTTGTACTTTGTGTGAGTTCAGACATAGAAACTCCTATCTAAATGTAAATGGAAAAAAGGCCGATAATTATAAAAAGAAGCTGCCACGCATCTATTAAGATACTGGCAGCTTAATCTTTTGGCTGGGGTACAAGGATTCGAACCTTGGGAATGTTGGAGTCAGAGTCCAATGCCTTACCGCTTGGCGATACCCCAAAATATAGCGCTTATATATATTAGCACATTCAAATTGGTTTGTAAAGATTATTTTTGAAAATTCCACACTTTTTCACAGATTTTACCATGCCGATGGCAAAATATGGCTAATTCGTGGGAAATGCCTTGCGAAAAGCTATAATATAGTTATATAATATCAATACAAATAATAGATAAAGGAATGTCATCATGTATAAAATAATAGAAAAATCACTTTTAAACGGCACTGTATGCCGTATGGTTATATCCTCCCCTCTCATTGCAAAAAAGGCACAGCCGGGGCAGTTTGTAATTGTGAGAGCGTGTAAGGACAGCGAGAGAATACCCCTCACCATTGCAGATTATGACAGGGAAAAGGGCACTGTTACCATAATATTTCAAATTGTGGGGGATGCCACAATGGAGCTTAATGAGCTGCAACAAGGGGATAGCCTACAGGATTTTGTGGGGCCATTAGGCAACGCCACAAAGCTGGAGGGCTTAAAAAAGGTCGGGATAATCGGTGGTGGCGTGGGCTGTGCAATAGCCTATCCCATCGCTAAAAAGCTGCACGAGCAGGGGTGCTGTGTCCACACCGTGGCAGGCTTTAGAAATAAAGAGCTTGTCATATTGGAAAAGGAATTTAATGGGGTGAGCGACAGGCTGGAAATTATGACGGACGATGGGTCATATGGAGAAAAGGGGCTAGTCACCCTCGCTTTGGAAAGGCTTATCGGTGAGGGCAACGAGTACGATGAAATTTTTGCTATCGGGCCGCTGATAATGATGAAGTTTGTCTGTGAGCTTACAAAAAAATATGGCATAAAAACCACCGTGAGTATGAACCCCATAATGATAGACGGCACTGGGATGTGCGGCGGATGTCGTTTGACGGTGGGTGGCAAAACCAAATTTGCCTGTGTAGATGGGCCGGATTTTGACGGACATCTGGTAGATTTTGACGAGGCGGCAAAGCGTGGCGGTGCATATAAAGAGTTTGAAGCCCACGCAAGAGAAGCCCACTGCAACCTGTTTAATAAGGAGAAAATATAGATATATGGCTAATATGGATGTAAAAAGCTGTGGTATGCCGGTGCAAAAGCCGCAGACAAGAAATAAAAACTTTAGCGAGGTGGCACTGGGCTACACCCTCGAGATGGCTATGAGTGAAGCAAAGCGATGCTTAAACTGCAAGGACAAGCCCTGTGTAAAGGGTTGCCCTGTGAATGTGGACATACCTGCCTTTGTGGATAAAATCGCAAAGGGAGAGATAGATAAAGCGTATGAAATACTGTCTCGACAAAACAGTCTGCCAGCGGTGTGCGGCAGAGTTTGTCCACAGGAAAGCCAGTGCGAGGCTAAGTGTGTGCGAGGGATAAAAGGTGAGAGCGTTGCCATAGGCAGATTAGAGCGTTTCGCCGCCGATTATCACGCCAATGGCAAAATAAATTTGCCGCAACTGCCAAAGCAAAACGAACACAAGGTGGCGGTGGTAGGCTCGGGTCCTTCGGGGCTTGCAGCGGCAGGAGATTTAGCACGTCTTGGGTACACAGTCACAATATATGAAGCACTCCACACGGCGGGCGGTGTTTTGGTATATGGCATACCGGAATTTCGCTTACCCAAGGCAATTGTTCAAGGAGAAATCCAAGGGCTAAAGGCACTGGGTGTGGAGATAGAAACCAATATGGTTATCGGGCGAGTGCTGACGGTGGAGGATTTGTTCGCAATGGGTAATGAGGCGGTGTATATCGCCAGCGGTGCAGGACTACCTCAGTTTATGGGAATAGCCGGTGAAAGTTTGAATGGGGTGTACAGTGCCAACGAATATCTCACAAGGATAAACCTGATGAAAGGGTATGAGCAAAACAGCAAAACTCCCATACGCCGAGGGAAAAGCGTTGCGGTTGTGGGGGGCGGCAATGTGGCAATGGACGGGGCAAGGTGTGCCAAGCGTTTGGGTGCTGAAAATGTTTACATTGTCTATCGCCGTGGCTTGCAGGAGCTGCCAGCACGTCGGGAAGAGGTAGAACACGCACGGGAGGAGGGCATAGAGTTTAAACTCCTCACAAGCCCTGTTGAAATTTTAGGAGATGAAAAGGGAGAGGTTTGTGGCATAAAATGCGTTGAAATGGAGCTGGGAGAACCGGACGCAAGCGGCAGACGCAGACCTAGCCCCAAAGCAAACAGCGAGTTTAACATAGAGGTAGACACGGTGATAATGGCAATCGGCACAAGCCCCAACCCCTTGATATCGTCAACTACTCCCGACCTTGAAACGGACAGGCACGGCTGTATCATCACTAAAGGTGAGGGCGGTTTAACCACAAAAAATGCAGTGTATGCCGGTGGAGATGCAGTGACAGGTGCCGCCACGGTAATACTGGCAATGGGGGCAGGCAAGCATGGTGCAAAAGCCATTGATGAATATATAAAGGCAAAAAATACTAAGTAAATGTCCTTGCCTGTCGATATATTAGCTAATAGACCAAGGAAGATGATTTTCTCGGTTTTTCAGAGATTAATGTAAAGGTGGGGCAAGATATGAGAATTAATGCAGGGGGCTTTAACCCGTCGGCTTTTAAAGTGAACACTCACCGCAAGTTTATAAACCCAACAGGGCAGACAAGGGATGAGGGTAGAGTAGCGGCAAAGGACGAAAAGGATAAAGACGCTAATAAAAACAGCAATGTAAAGGCAAACAGCTTACAGGCGATATTAAAATCTATAAGCGAGAGCAAAAAGAATATTATCGACCGCAAAAATGAGCTTATCAACCGAACCATCGAGAATGGCGGAGATATAACTGCCATTGCAGAGCCGCTGAAAATGTATGAGGAACAGCTTAAAAACCTTGACAAGGAGCTTAAAGCGGTTATGGCACGAGAGACACAGAGGGCAGCTGAGGAAAGAAAAGCCGAAAAGACAGAGCCGATAGAGCAGGTGAAAGCACCGAAAACCGAGGAGGAAGCCCAAGCTGCACGAGTGAACGCCACGGCGGAAAAAATCGGTCGGTTTGACGAGATAATGGGCAGTATGAGTATGGTGGACGGGATGAAGGCTCGTGTCAAGGTGCTAGAGTCGGAGGTGGAGCTGGACGGCAGCAGACGGTCAGAATTTATCCAAAAGGTAGTGAAACTAAGCGGTGGCAAGGCGGCTAGTATAGTGGAGGGCGTTAGTGCCAAAAGAGAGGCGGAAATTG
>JAVWUR010000114.1:6013-6325 GCA_036667055.1 Oscillospiraceae bacterium | reverse complement strand
CATGTACTCCGCCACCCAATGCCCAGGCCCTGACCTGTTAAGGCTTATGGATAGCATTGTGAGCGAGGCGAATAAGCTGCTAGTTGAACAACCTGCAACGGGGGTGTATTTACGTAAGCTTGGGACAGATAAATTCTTAGGCTTAGACACTTCAAACCAAATAGCTTTTGTAGGGGCTAACGATGCAAAATGTTGGATGAAAAATGGAGAAACTTTGTCTGATTACAATGACCAAAATCTAAAACTGCAAATGAGAATAAGCGACAGTAAGCCGGTGCTATCTTCAAGCACGATAGGCAATAAAATGGCTTA
>JAVWUR010000114.1:0-6004 GCA_036667055.1 Oscillospiraceae bacterium | reverse complement strand
ACAGTGGCAGCGTCACGAAATGTTCAACCAAGTTCTCCAAGAAGCTTTCTGTCTTCAATATTTGACTTTTTTGGCTTTTCAACAAATGATAAAGAAACGTTAGAGTCTGTATCAAGCACTAGCCAGCATCCAGTCGGAATGGCCGTAGGGCATGTTCCACCAAAATTCATAGGTAAGGTTGTTAGGATAAAAAATAACCTTACAGCAAAGTTTATAACATATGATGGGGCTGCTCACCCTCAAACACCTGGTAAAAAGGTAACGACAAAAGTAAAAATTACTGACGACAGCTCACAATTATGGAAATTCGTTGAGTTTGAAGGTAATAAATATTGCTTAGTGCCATTTGCAGATAATGCAAGATCTATAGGAATAATTGATGTATTTAACAACTGTGCAGTTTATGAAAACATTGATATGCCAAGACAGGCAAGTGTGGTAGATATATCGGAACAAGGTGAAAATTATTCCATAAAGTTTGTACTGCAAGATAAGTTTTTATCGACACATCAAAGTGGCGGAGAATTGTTTTTGACAGGCTCAAATGAAGTTAAAGATTTGTGGAACATCGAAATAGCCACAGATTACAAACTAGTAAACAACTGGTTGAGGCTGTATTATAACCCACAAAACAGACCAAACGCACGTAATGTTGAAATTCCGGATTATGCGTATAAAAAAGCTAACGGGGAAAAAGTCTACAGTTTCGAGGTTGTGAACAGCTTCAATAAAACCATTACCTATTCTTTCAACGATAAAAAATATTGGTTCGCAAAAGAGGGAATACATGCATTAAATGGAAAAGCAGTAGAGTATTATGGTAAAGAAGTTCCAGCAGTAGGTAGTGCGGTATCTTCAAACTTAGATACCAAAGGTTACCATTATGTAGCTGTTGGCCCAAATGTTGTATTTGACAACTATCCAGCAAGTGGTACCCCTGGTGAAGAGATGTACGGAAAGGGGACAGTAGACGCAGTGTTAAAAGACGAAAATAATAATATTTACTACATTCATTGTGTTGTCGGAGATATTAAGGCACATACTTGGAACAATGGTGTTATTCAATCTTGGTATAAGTATTTTAATCCAAATACATCAGTGCCAGACCCTACAGATCCTGTGATTAGAGCGGACTATATGGATCATGCAGATGATTGCAATAACTATAATATAACAAATTGGAATCAGTCGGCCTGCATTGAGTTTATTGGAGACAATATTGATATAATAGGTCTTGAAAGCTATTCAATAGAAAAAATTATTTCATATGTAAATCAAATTAATTAAAATTTAAATTAATACCTTTAACTACTGCAATTGCAAAGTTAAAGGTATTAGTTTTGATTTCTTTCAAAGTTATATAATGGTACTCCAAACATTGTATTACTTATACTATAATCCTCGATACTATATATTATTATATTAAGGGGGAAACCATTGGTATCTGTTTGGTCACGCAAATAAACTATCTCGCCTATCCCATCATTATCAACATCTGCAAAAAAATAAGAGTCCCAGCAATCAAATTTACTAAAAGCCTTATGCGATGTTACAAACAATGGGTATAGGCAGATATCTCCGTTTTCATTCTTTTGATAAGTATGTATCCCAATATAATTTTCATCAGTACCTTGAATAGGTTCAAAGGCTTGTTTGTTAATTTCCTCAACCGTACAGATTGATTTTTGAGGTATTCCATCTAAAAAAATAATAGTAATTTTATAAGCAAAAAATATATCTCCCTTTGAAATATCAATATTGTTTTTTGAATTATTAACAGATATACTATCAAGTGGATATTTTGCTACGATATTATTTGCAGTAACTATCTCTATGTTTTTTCCCTCATAATCAAAAGACCAAGCTTCACGAATTATTATAGGGATTTCCGCTTTTTGCGAAGTTTTGCTAGTCAAAGCTTTTTCAAAAAAAGGAGTCCAAGTGTCTTTGGGCGATTTAGAATTGTCGTCATAATCGATATATGTTACTTTCGCTAAAATAGGCTCATAATCTTCGCTTAGGTACATAACATTATCCTTATTGGTTAGCTCAGAGTAGTTTGTTGAACTTTCAGAAAAATAGTCTTTCGCTTTAACTGTAACTACAATAGAATTAGACTGGATATGATCTGATAACAGCGTAGCACGGTCTTCTAAATCTTTAAACATAGTTTTAGGGTTATCAACGAAAAGTAATTGAGCATCATTATGTAATATAGAAGTAGTCCAGTAAAGATTTCCGCTAGCTAAGCAACCTTTTTCAGCACTTGTTGTAGACCTGAAAAAATTTGAATTAGATACTGAAAATGATATTTGAGATTGTTCATCAAGTTTATAATAATCACTTTTACACGATTCTGTGATATGTTCTTCAATATTTTGTAAGCTATCATTGCTTGAAAATTCACTAACCAAACTACTATCATCTTCACTTTCGCAAGATGCAAAAACAAATATCGATAAGCTTAACAACAAAAGGCATATTTTATTTTTCATGATATTCCTCCAAATTTAAAAATCTATGTAATACACATCTTTTGGCATGCCAAACAGTAAAATATATTTTGATTATGCTATATATTTTACCACAACCACAGCCAAATTGAAACAAAATTGTACCAAACACTAGGTTCAATTTGGCAAAAACCAGACAGAAGAGGTTCATCTCATTATGGCATAAATGGCAACAATGTTGGACAGTATGTAAAAGAAAGCGACATAGCTTGGACAGATGGCAACTGGGAGAGTAACAGACGCAGTGTGACGATAGAAACAGCCAACAGCACAGGCGACCCAACTTGGGAGATTGCAGGGGCATCCTTCAACACCTTGGTAAAACTTGTGGCAGACATCGCAAGAAGAAACAATTTTGGCACACTGGTAAAAGGGCAAAACGTAACCTGGCACAGCATGTACTCCGCCACCCAATGCCCAGGTCCCGACCTGTTAAGGCTTATGGACAGCATTGTTAGCGAGGCGAATACGATTAATGCGGAAGGACCATCTGAAATTGTATACCTGCGGAAAAATAATTCAGAAATGTTTTTAGGCGCAGATGCCTCCAATAGAGTTAACTATGTTAATCAAAATTCAGCAAAAGCTTGGAAAATGACAGGGATAAATGGCAAATTTACTTTTAGCGATTTTAACAACCCTAGCTTAAAGCTTCAAGCGGCTTCTGATGGTGTAACACCGCTACTCGCACAAGTAACAAGCGCAAGCAAGCTTGCCTATGGTGAATATGTGAATGGTAAATTGAAAATATTTATTGAGGGTGCTATATCCACTTTCACTGCAACTATGGCAACAAGCAAGCTTTTTATGTCTACAATGGCATTTCCACAAGGTGCTGGGTATTCATCTGATGAAAGCAATTCAACAAATTTTGATGCACAATCTGATATTGATGTTTCTACATCAACATCAAAACCTTCCACAATTCCAAGTGAGATATTGCCACTTGTAGGCAAATCTATAAAAATCAAGCATAAATCTACTGGAATGTATCTTTCTCACAAGGAGGAAACGCACCCCACTGGAACAGGCAAAATGTTAAGACTAAATAGCAAATCAACAAATCTCGAACAAGTTTGGACGATAAGCGATTTAGGTGCAGGGGTTTATGGAATTGTTTCCAATACAAACAAAAATTGTGCACTTGAAATGGAGTGCACATACAACAACTGTGTGTCTGGAACAGAAGGTTCAAGCCAGCCCTGGAAAAGAGGCATTAGTATAGAAGGTGCTGGAAACAACAGCTATAAGCTAAAGTTTACAGTTCAAAATAAATATATTAGTGCCTACACCTACCAGTATGACACCCTTTTAAATGCAACAAATTCATCATCACAAGTGTGGGAGTTCGAAGAGCATATTAACTATCTGACTTACCCTACTAAGGTTATGAATATTTCACAGAGGCACGACGGAAGTTAATCGCATGCTGGAAATCCTGTAGGAGAAATATTTGACTACCCAATAGACGAAGCTTGTGAAGATGTTGGTAGATCAATGATGTACTGCCCTTGCGATGAAATGAAAGTAATGAGAGTAAGAGGTGTAGACGTTGGAAACGATGATCCTGGCAAAGCTAATTCAATCTGGCTACAGTCAACAACACCTGTAGTTACTCCATATGGGACAACTATTGTTACAATGATGGTTATACATCCAAATGATGATGATTTATCTAAAATAACTGTAGGCGACACTTTTAAAAGAGGTGATTCTATGTTTAGAGAAGGGACGGATGCTGGTGCGGGACAAGTTGCTACTCATTTTCACATATCTGTGGGTGTTGGTGAGATAAAAGAATCTACGCATGGATTAGGTGAGCATCAAAGAAAATATCTTTCTCCTAATTTGGGTAGCATAGATATTTTAGTTTTGGATACTACGGGCAAGCCATTATTGGTAAATGAAGCATTTTATATTGATAACACATTTACAACAATAAATAACAGTAGAAACTACGAATTTACATCTTTATAAATTTACAAAGTTTCTTGAAATGTATAAGTAAAGAGCCACTAGCTGGTGGCTCTTTACTTATAGTTTTAGCATGAAAAAGCACTAGGTTTTATTTAAAAGTTTTAATATACTCTAATCTCAAAAAAGTTTTATTCGTCAAACTATTTGTTATAATTTTATATCGAAATATAACCTTTGAAACATATGAATTATAAACACTTATTTCTGAATTAGTAGCAGTTATATAGCTTGAAATCTCGATAGCGTTATCTTTTTCAACGTAGGTAGATTGAACATCATTTAGCGTGTAAGATGTAATTATCGCCCCTGCAGCCGGCATATAGTATGATTTAGTATTAATGTCCCATCCAAAGGGATTTTTATCTTTTGTTCCGTAGCTCCAGTTTTCTTTTGCAAACAGCTCACTTGCTACAATTTGAGCATTAATATCTGATATTGACAATGCATCTAACGAATAATCATTATATGGGTGAACTTCATAATTGTTATATAGAGATAAGTTCACAACAAAGTTCCATATAAATCCATCTGGTATAGTTTGTGCGATAATTGTATGCGGCTCTTCGGCAAAAAAACTGCCAACGCAATATGATTTAAGATGTTCTGACAATATTTCAGCTTGAGAAATAAATATAGCAATATCGTCTTCAGTAAGTGGTCTTGTGTATTCACTACCTGTCACTGAACATTTCGGCGGTATGTAATCAGTATTATTGTTTTGCAAGTTACTGCTGTCAGCCAATGTGCTCGAAGAAATAAAATTCGAATCTTCTTGAGTGCTACCGCTATTCTCAAAGTCATTTCTATACGTTTGAATTGCTATAGCGATAGCACTAAAAAAGCATAGAATTATCAAAAAGCATAGTCTTTTTTTTACAATTTTCATAAAATTCTCCATATTTGATTTGTATATCATATTTAGTATATATAATACCATTTATATCTGTGAAAATCAAATTTGGAATACAGCTAACACAGGCAGGAAACAACTGTACCATGTACAATGCACAGGCAAGTGGTGGCGATTCGGTTCTTGAATTTAGCCCAGTAAACTCCGCTGCAAGCGAATATTTAATAAAGATGTTCCACAAAGATAAGTATCTACATGTGGCAACGGACGACAGAGGTGCAAATGTATATTGGTCGGACATTAACAGTGGTTCTACTGTATGGACATTTGTAGATGAAAGTGATGTGATTTTCGCCCCATCCGGCCCTGGTGAAATGTTCTCTAAAGACTCTAGTCTTGTGACAAAGGTTATGCCAGCACATCAAAACAACTTCACCAAGAACAGAGCCGGAGAAAATGCAGCTATCGAAAAGATAACTATTCACCACATGGCAGGCAATCTGTCAATAGAAACACTAGGTAATATTTGGCAAAAACCAGACAGAAGAGGTTCATCTCATTATGGCATAAATGGCAACAATGTTGGGCAGTATGTAAAAGAAAGCGACATAGCTTGGACAGATGGCAACTGGGAGAGTAACAGACGCAGTGTGACGATAGAAAC
>JAVWUR010000113.1:0-6327 GCA_036667055.1 Oscillospiraceae bacterium | reverse complement strand
TCATCTCATCCCGCAAAGGGGATAAAAGGATTGGTCTTGTTTTTTGATATTATGAGGGGTTTCCGCTTTATGAGAGTTCGACTCCCACCAGTTGCCCGAAAATCGCAAATGTCAGCATTGTTTTTGCATCTAAAAAAATCAGCCCCTTAGGGGCTAAAAAGGCTGATGCCATGCGGCTTACACCGCATGGCATCTTTTTTGTTCGCCTTATATGGCGGAGAATGAGAGATTCGAACTCTCGCGACGGTTACCCGCCCTACGCCCTTAGCAGGGGCGCCTCTTCGACCGGCTTGAGTAATTCTCCAAGCATTGAGCGAATTCATTTAATGATATTCAATTTTGCAAGTGAAAACATTGAAAACAGCTACAAAAAATGTGATATGGCGGAGAGGGTGGGATTCGAACCCACGGTTCTTGCGAATCACTAGTTTTCAAGACTAGCTCCTTAAACCGCTCGGACACCTCTCCCTATCTCATTTTTGCTACGTGTTATATAATACCACAACATTGCATAGGTGTCAACAGTTTTTATCCTCAAATTTGCAAATCAAAACCTAACTTGCAGGGATATATTTTTAATGCTATTTATCCTTTTAATTAGCTGTAACGATGCCCCAATTGTACATGTCAAAACAACTATTGTGCATTTTGTCTCTTTTGCCCCCATATTTCAAATTTTGATTATGCAACTCTACAAAATTAAAATAATGGACTATATTTTCATGCGTTTGTACATTTGTTGTATTGTAATAGCCGTTTCAATCTGTTATAATGAAATTGAAATAAAGCGCAACTCTATTTGATTTTTTTTGGAGGAAACATAATGAGTACAAAATTCGTATATCTTTTCAGCGAAGGCAACGGCACTATGAAAGAGCTTTTAGGTGGTAAAGGTGCTAATTTAGCAGAGATGTCCAGTCTCGGTATGCCTGTTCCACACGGCTTCACAATCACAACACAGGCATGTACCAATTACTACACTCTCGGTGCAAAAATTTCTAAAGAAATTGAGATGCAAATTTTTGAATATCTTGACAAGCTTGAACAAATGACAGGCAAAAAATTCGGTGACCCTGAAAATCCACTGCTATTATCCGTTCGTTCCGGCGCTAGAGCGTCCATGCCGGGCATGATGGACACTGTTTTAAATCTTGGGCTAAATGACGAGGTTGTCGAGGGGCTTGCTGCTCTCACAAACAACAGACGTTTTGCTTTGGACGCTTATAGACGGTTTATTCAAATGTTCTCAGATGTTGTTATGGCAATTCCGAAAACATTATATGATGATGTTCTTGAAGGGTTAAAAAAGGCACGTGGCATTGAATTTGACTATGAAATGTCCATAACCGATTTAGAAAACCTAGTTACCTCCTTTAAGGCAATTTACAGAAAAGAAATAGGAGAAAGTTTCCCTACTGACCCACGCACCCAGCTTTTGAGTGCTGTTCGGGCAGTTTTCTCATCTTGGGAAAACCCACGTGCTATCTACTATCGCCGTATGAATGACATTCCTTCCTCATGGGGCACTGCCGTAACGGTTCAGTCCATGGTTTTCGGCAATATGGGCGATGACTGCGGCACCGGCGTTGCATTTACCCGTAACCCCTCCACAGGCGAGCACAAGCTATATGGTGAGTTTTTGATGAATGCTCAAGGCGAAGATGTTGTCGCTGGCATTAGAACTCCACAGACTATAGGCCAACTTGCCGAGGTTATGCCTAAAGCATACAACCAAATCATTGAAATCGCCCAGACCTTGGAAAAACACAACCAAGATATGCAGGATCTTGAATTTACAATTGAAAAAGGCAAGCTATATATGCTGCAAACCAGAAATGGCAAGCGCACAGCCCAAGCAGCTATTAAGATTGCAGTTGACCTAGTAGACCAAGGCTTGTGCACTCGTGAAGAAGCTTTATTAAAGGTAGAACCAAGCCAACTAGACTCCTTGCTCCACCCTCAATTTGAGCCAACCGCCCTTTCTAAGGCTGTCCCTATCACAAAAGGCTTACCTGCGTCTCCCGGTGCTGCCTGTGGTCGTGTATACTTCAACGCCGAAGATGCCAAGGAAGCAGCTTCAAAACGTGCTGAGCCTGTTATTCTTGTAAGAGTTGAAACTTCCCCTGAAGATATTGAGGGCATGGCAGTTTCAAGAGGCATACTCACCGCTCGTGGTGGTATGACAAGCCATGCTGCTGTTGTTGCTCGTGGTATGGGCAGATGCTGCGTGTCCGGCTGTCATGAGTTACGAGTTAACAATGATGCAAAGACGGCATATTTTAATGATACAATGGTGGAGGAAGGCGACTTTATCTCCATTGATGGCAGCACAGGTAAGGTGTACTTAAGCAAAATTCCTACAATAGATGCAACTCTAAGCGGAGATTTTGCCAGATTTATGAAGTGGGCAGATGAAATCAGAACCTTGAAAATTCGCACAAATGCCGATAACCCTAAGGATGCTCGTCAAGCCAGATTGTATGGTGCAGAGGGTATTGGTCTTTGCCGCACAGAGCATATGTTCTTTGAAAAGGACAGAATTTTGGCAATGCGCCAGATGATTTTGGCAAAAACAAAGGAAGAAAGAATTGTTGCTCTTGACAAAATCCTCCCGATGCAACAGGAAGATTTTGAAGGAATATTCAGAGAGATGGCTGGTTTGCCTGTAACAATACGTTTTCTAGACCCACCGCTACATGAATTTTTGCCACATGATGATGATGAAACCTCCAATACCGCTTACGAAATGGGCGTTGGTTTTACCGATTTAAAGATAGCAATTCAAAGGTTGCACGAGACCAACCCTATGCTTGGACATCGTGGCTGCCGCTTGGCAATCTCCTACCCTGAAATTGCACAGATGCAGACAAAAGCTGTTATCCAAGCTGCCATCAATGTGAAAAAAGAAGGCATTGTAGTAGAGCCAGAAATTATGATTCCTCTAGTATGCGACTCTGCCGAGCTTAAATTTGTTAAAAATATTGTGGACACTGTGGCAAAACAGGTCATGGAACAGAATAATGAGACAATTGTATATAAATTTGGCGCTATGGTTGAAATTCCACGTGCCGCACTTATGACCGATGAAATTGCAAAATATGCAGATTTCTTTAGCTTTGGCACCAATGATTTAACGCAAACAACCTATGGGCTATCTCGTGATGATGCCAGCCAAATTTTGGATGACTACTTTAAAAACAGAATTTTCGAATACGACCCTACCACAAAGCTAGACCAACTGGGCGTTGGCAAGTTAATTAAAATGGCTTGTGCCTGGGCAAAGCAAACAAGACCTGACATCAAGCTTGGGGTTTGCGGCGAGCATGGCGGTGACCCGGTATCCATCCAGTTCTTCCACAATGCCGGTTTGCAATATGTTTCCTGCTCACCCTTCAGAGTGCCAATTGCACGTTTGGCAGCAGCACAATCAAAAATAAGAAGCGAGCAAGCATAATCAATTTGTGCCACAAATTTACAAAGTGCCCCTTTGCAGCGAAAGCTACTTAGGGGCACTTTTAGTTTGCTGTTATCTTCAGCGTAATAAAACTTTATTTTCGGAAAATTTATTTATTTTTTATACTGTACTTTGAAATAATTATAAATGGAACTGCCGAAAAAGCCGCCACTGCTGCGCACACCATAAATATGGTCTTTAACTGAAAGCTCTCCGCTAAAACCCCACATACTATGCTTCCAAAAGCCACGCCAAAATCTTGAAATATATAAAACATAGCCATTGCCCCTGCCCTATCGCTCTTATCGGCTCTATTGACCGCCCCTGTATTTAATATAGGGTGGATTGACCCAATCCCATAGCCGTAAAACAGCCCCGCCACTGTAAGCATTACGCTGCTTTTTGCCACAGATATCCCGACAAAGCCCAAAACAAACAATGCCAGCCCATAAAAAAATAATTTATTCCTTGGTATTGCTGCACTGATTTTAGCAAATATTAGTCGGCTAAAAAGCAAGCCTATGGAATTTGCTATGAAAAACCCACTGACATTTCCTATACCAACCTGTGTAGTCAATAGTGGCACAAAGGAAAAAACGCTTGCAGTAGCAAATGTTATTATCCCTGCCACCGCAGATTCCGGCACTGCCGCCAAGATAAATATTTTATTTTGTGGCAGCTTCTCCCTTGTAAATACACATTTAATAGATTTGCTCATTATAAAGCTTACTGCGAGGAGAGCCAATGCTGCATATACTACGCTTTTAATTCCATATTTGTACAAAAAAAGTGCCAGCGGTGGCGCAATGCCTTGAGTCAGCACCCCACCTAGACCATAAATTGCAATCGCTTTGGAGGTGTCTTTATGGCACACAACCTCGGTGGACAGCGTGGCGCCTGCTGTTATCACCGCTGAAAAGCCTGCTCCAAAAACCATGCGAGATAGCAATAAAAATGCCATACTATCCTTAAAAAGCAAAATTGCTGATGCCATGGCTGCCAGCAACAGACCCATATATATAACATATATTCTGCCGATTTTGTCGGATAATCGACCCCACACAATACGTGTCAGCCCCGAAAAAAGCGTAAAGGACAGCATGAGGGCACCAACATTAACCCCTCCTGCCCTGCCCTGCGAAACATATTTAGGCAGCACTGTTATTAGCATACTGCTTGCCATATATACGGCGGTTGAGGACAAAACAGCTAATATATAATTTCTATTTAAAAACTTTTCTTCCATTCCAACTCCTTTGGAATAAGCTTAATAGCTATTATATATAGTTTATCAGCTATGCGCTATAAAATACAAACTACTCTATGTAAAATATATGTCATTTTCGCCAATCATTGCATTATATATCTGCGCCTACTATTTATGTACATTCACCCAGCGGCTCTTGGTGAGTTTTTATTTTGATATACAGTGAGCTGAGGTGCTCTCGATTTTATTCTTTTTCCCTCACTCCTTAGCAGAATTTCTATCTTAGCCAATGAAACAGTAAGATATGAAAAGCATGCCCCCGAGGCAACGGCGCACACCGTCATAAAAGTGCCTCCTTGCATGGCTGAAAAGCTCAATAGCGCCGTAATGGCACATATTACCGTCAACATATTTACTAACTTGATTTTACTCTGTTTTTTCATGATGTCACCTCATTACAACCGCTAGTTGTTATCCTTAACTAGATAATATCACAACCATCCGTTGTTGTCAATGGTTTTTCGCCTAATTTATGGATAAATTACTACCATTAGTTGTTTACAATCTCAGTTTAATGGTGTATAATAGATAAAACAACAACTAAAGGTGGTGAACGCTTTGTTCGGTAAGCAAATCAAAATTCTTCGTAAAAGTTTAAATCTCAGCCAAACAACCTTGGCAAATGAGCTGCGAGTTACTCAACAGGCAGTTGGAAAGTGGGAAACCGGTAAAAGTGTACCCGACAGTGCAACTTTAAAACAGATAGCAGAATATTTTTGTGTCACGGTAGATTACCTGCTGGAGCATGAGGACAGCCGCACCGATAGATTTTCCCCAGCCCAGCATTTTAGCAATACTATGGGGGTGGGAATCCCTATAATTGGCACGGTAAAGGCGGGGTATGACGCAGTAGCCTATAATGAGGACTATGGCTGTGAATATCTAGGCGTATCAAACCCTGACGAATACTTTTACCTTGTAGTGCGTGGTGACAGCATGGAGCCTAGAATTAAGGATGGTGACTTAGCTCTTGTCCACAAACAGCCCACTCTTAACAGCGGCGAGCTTGGGGTGGTTGTGTTTGGCGATAATGAGGGCACTCTTAAAAAGTACATAAAAAAAGATAACACTATAATTTTACAGCCCTTTAACCCAGATTATGAGTCAAAAGTGATAAGTGGTGAGGAGCTAGAGCACGTTTATATTGCCGGCAAGGTTGTAGAAACCAAGACTAAATGGTGATATTCCTAGGGCAAGTTAAATAAAAATCGGGCAAAAGTCAACTGAACCGCCCCCTGTCAAGTAGACAGACTAAAAAACAAAAATATTCAATTGCTTTAATTCCGCCCTGCTACGCAGCAGGGCGGAATTTTTCATGCTGCAATAGCGTGATGAAATTCCATTGGCGTCATGCAATGAAGCCGCCGCTGGTAACGCCGTGTGTTGTAAAAAGTGATATATCCCTCAATCGCTGCTACCAGCTCGTCAGCAGATGTGAACTTGTGAAGATAATACATTTCGGATTTCAACATTCCCCAGAAGCTCTCCATTGGTCCATTGTCAATGCAATGTCCAACCCGTGACATGCTCTGCCGCATATGCACCGCCTCCAATTTTACATGGAATAACTTGCTTGTATACTGATATCCTCTGTCACTGTGAAATA
>JAVWUR010000112.1:0-6505 GCA_036667055.1 Oscillospiraceae bacterium | reverse complement strand
CGTTTACCGCCATGGCAGGGTCAGCTTGGTCATCCTCAAACTTTACCTCCAGCATAGTGCCGTTTACACCGCCCGCTGCGTTTATCTCTTTTGCTGCAAGGGTTGCTCCCTGTTTTACCGATATGCCATAGGTGGCGTTGTCCCCTGTGAGTGGGCCTGAACCGCCTATCACCAAGGTTTGTGCGCCCTCGGGTGCTGCCGCTGCCCCTCCTTGACCCTCATCCTTTTTGCCGCACCCAGCAAAGCAGGTGACTACCATGGCTGTCGCTAAAAATACACTTAATAATTTTTTCATAATTTTTCCCCTTTATTTTTTAAAATTTAAACTGTTTGATTTCCTCTTATAAAAACCAATCTATATGTACAACTCCTCCGGAATACCTTTTTAATTTATACCCGAGGATTTGATACCAAAACTAAAAGCGACCCTGCCACAAGTGCAGAGCCGCTTGGATTTATCCGTTAAAAACAATATTTCTGTTTTAACTTACCATGCATCGCTGTGCTTTTAGTGGCGCCTTAGCTGACCGTATAATCAAAAGACTAATAATAATGAGTCCCAAAATTATGACAAGGCTAATAATAGCATTAATAATGCTTACGACGCACAACAAGACAGCCACAAAAAAACACACCCTATTCATGGTGTGTCCAAACATAAAGCTATTGTTTTCAGCACAGAAAGACATAGATGCACAGCTAGTTGCATCGGTACAGTTATTATGCATAGTGGTATTACATGAGGTGTTAGTAGTGTTTTTCATAACTGTCCGTCCTTTCTAAGTGGTGATTTGTATAAATTATATGTCCGACCATTAGCTTTGTCAACAAAAAAACTGTTTTGTAACTTATGTTTATAACAACTGCCAAATTAGCCTTATTTTGCCTATTTCATTTGTCATTTTGCACAAACAATCCTACTTTACACATCTTTTGCTATCTCTAATGGAACCATTTTGCCTGCCATTTGGTAATTGGAAAAATTTTATTTAAAAAATTTGTAATATTTTTGTAAGATTTTGTGTAAAAATTACCTTAAATATGGTATACTATACTAATTATATATCTTGGAGAATTTTTATGGAATTTTTATACCTACTTTCCTCCCATCGCACACCCTTTTTAGACGGCGTATTTTCATTTATAACAAAATTCGGTGAGGAGGTAATTGCCTTAGGGCTTATCTGCACTCTCCTGTGGTGCGTGGACAAAACCTTGGCATATAGCGTGGGCTATGCCTTTTTCTTTTCCGCCATGTGTATCCAAGGCTTAAAGGTTGCTTTTAGAATACCAAGACCGTGGGTTATCGACCCTACCTTTGTCCCTGTGAACAGCGCTGTGAAAGCTGCCACCGGCTATTCCTTCCCCAGTGGCCACACACAGGTTGCCTGCTCTATCTATGGAACTCTTGGGTTTTCTTCCAAGAAAAAAGGAATAAAGCTGGTTATGTTTTCCATCATTGCCGGAGTTGCTTTCTCTCGTATGTACCTCGGCGTTCACACCCCAAAGGACGTAATTGTCTCCTTTATAATCAGTATACTTATCTCCTATTTCACTGTCCGAGTTTTAACCACTGGGGCAAATTCCACCCATTTGAATCTTATTTCCTCCTCACTTCTATTCTTTTCCTCCATCGCCATATGGTTTTTTTCTGTATATCTTTACAGGACAGATATTATAAGCCTTCACTATGCTTCCGATTGCTGCAAGGTTGCCGGATCAGCTCTGGGCTTTTCTTTGGGGCTGTTTATAGAAAAAACTTACATAAACTACACCGTTAAAACAGATAAAATATCCCAGCAGATTTTAAAGGTGACTCTTGGAATTGCAAGCTTACTGGTTTTTAAGGGTGGCTTAAAGCTTTTGCTGGGCGCTAGCATTGCCGCCGATACCTTTCGTTATTTTTTCTTAATATTGTGGGCAATAGTTCTGTGGCCGCTCCTCTTTACAAGATTTTTAAAGTACAAAAACAGGCAATAATGCTACTTTACTATACTATATCTGTAAATATACCCATAGTACGCTAAAAAATCTGCAAAACAGTTGTGTTTTGCAGTTTTTTTTGATAGAATAGTATTATATAAAGCTATTAAATTAGCAAGGAGGGGACAGTCCTTTGAAGGTTAAAAAATTAACTAAATATTTAAGCATTATAATGATTTTTTTTCTGCTGCTTGGCGTTGCTGCCCCCACTATAAACGCCGCTGAGCGGGATGATGAAGCTGCCTTACAGCCGGTTACAATCGGATATATTGATTATGACAACTTTATCAGTCTTGATTCTGACGGAGATTTGCAGGGCTACGCCTATGAATACATTAAAGAAATTGCAAAATACACAAACCGCACCTATGTTTTCCAGCCTGTAGAATGGCCGGACGTCATGGATAGCCTCCAAAAAGGCAAGATAGATTTATACCTTGATGCCATGTATACAACCGATAGAATTTTACGCTTTGACTATTCCTCATTTCCTATAATACAGCAGGAAATGATGCTGTATACCCTGTCACGCAGCCCCTATTACTATGCTGATTTTGAACATTTTGACGGCAAGCGGATTGGGATACTGCGCAGCGGCTGTGAGTCACTGTACCTTGCGCAGTATGCCCAAGAGAACGGCTTTTCCTTTATTATATCGGAATATGACAGCAACGCAGATATGCAGAGTGCCCTTGAAGCCGGCGAGGTTGATTTAATCGCTGCAAACAATTTTATAAAGAAAGACAACTACAAAATGGTTGGGGTTTATGGCATAACCCCTGTTTTCGCTTTGAGCAAAAAAGGTGAGCCATTTGTCAAGGAGCTGGACAGGGCTATTCAAGGCATTAAAATAAATTCTCCCAACTTTGAAGATGATCTTTATGAAAAATATTATGGCCAAAAGGTCAACTTTATCGCCTCGGGCTTTACCCGTGAGGAATCCAAATACATCGCCACCCTAGGCAACATAAAGGTGGGGGTTTTTGACCACTTTTCCCCCTTGTCCTACCTCGATAGCAAGGGCAAGTTTGTAGGGGTTTACATCGACATTTTAGACCAGCTTTCCTCCGTTAGCGGCATCTGCTTTGAGCCGATAGCTCTTGACCCTGAAATGGACACTGCACAGGCGCTAGAATCCGGAAAATGTGATATAATCATGGGGGTAAATTCCCAGCTTGGCGATACCTACCCCTCTATGGCGCTTAGCAACTATTTTATGGTGTCCGAAACCTCCGCAGTGGGCAGAATAGATACGGAGCACGACTTTAATCAGGCTCTGGATATTGTTTTGCTGCGAAACTTAAGTGGCTCTGCCGTCTCAAAAGCAAAGCTTAATTCTGCCATACATTTCACCTTCGCCCATTCTCCCAAGGAATGTCTGCTAAAGGTTGAAAAGGGCGATACCGACATATCCATTTTAAATAGCTATGTTGCCAACTACCATCTAAAAAACCCTCGTTTTAATGCCCTTCAAACCAAGCCCACCCTCTCATACTCCAGCTATGACTGTATGGCTGTGCGCCATGATGACCGTCTATTGCTGTCCATTTTAAATAAGATAATTCCTCTTATAGATGAGGACAAAGTATCCACTTCTATACGTGAGCACATCAACCAAAGAGATGCAGACATTACCCTGTGTGATTTTTTATATCCTGCCCGTGACGCTATATACCTTGTTGCCGCTCTTTTTATCATCTGCATAGTGTTGATTGCGGGGCTAAATATCAACAAAAAGCGCCAAGTGGAAAGCAAAAAATCGCTAAAGGAAATTAAAAAGCAACGAGACAGCTCCCTTTTAAACTACAACGCACTTTTGCAAAACATACCCGGCGGCGTTGCCATATATGAGGTTTTTGACGACCGTCTATCCCTCAAATTCTTCAACGATGCGGTGTGCGAAATATTGGAATGTAACCGCCTAAGCTATGAGACAAATGCCAACGTCAAGGCCTTTTGGTGTCTCTTTGCGCAGGATAGAATTCGCCTGCTAGAGCTTATAAGAACCTCCTTTGCCTCCTCATCACGTTTCACGGGAATCTATCGAGTGGCACGGGAGGACTGTAGCTTCAAGTGGATAAAAATTAACGGTAGCATCACCAAGGATGAAGGTCAACCTCCCCTGCTTCACATTGTTTACCTTGATGTAGACCGAGAAATCGCCACCAACCTCGCCCTTGAAAAGAGCAACACCTTAATTAAAAGCATGCTTGATTTTTCCCCTGCGGGCATCTTCCGTGTGGCTGATGGGGGGGACGGTACCCTTGACTTTGTAAGCGAAAACACCATGAAAATGCTGGGCTACACCCAGGAGGAATTTTTAAACAAGTTTCGAAATAATTTTTATCACCTTGTGTACAAGGATGATGTCAGCCGTGTCACCGTGGAGCTACAGCGCCAGATGGCTACTAGCAGTCCTATGACCTCCTGTGAATTTCGCATCGAGACTAAAAGCGGAGAGCTTAGATGGTTTTACGATGAAGGTCGGCGTATGCTGGATGAAAATGGCGTAAGCTGGTTTTACATAATCATCATTGATATAACCCTCCAAAAGCAAAGCGAGCAAATCCGTGAAAAGGCTACTCTAGAGCTAAAACACGCTGCCGAGTACGACCATCTTACCGACATTTATAACGCTCAAACTTTTTATGGACAGGTGGAAGAGATGCTGGCGTCTGTGCAGGAAAAATATGTTCTTGTGCGTTTAAATATCAGCAAGTTTAAACTTATCAATGACCTTTTTGGCACCAATACCGGAGACAGCGTTCTGGTTGCCATCTCCAAATGTCTCAAGAAATTTTATGAACCCATCGGCAGAATAGGTCGGCTTGGGTCGGATCACTTTGCCTGCTGTCTGCCTAAAAAAGACTTTAACCCACTTTTATTTATTTTTCGGTTAAATGAATTTTTTGACATTCTCAACATTAACTATCCAATAACTCCAAAGCTTGGAATATATGAAATTGAGGACACCCATCTGCCTGTGGTATATATGTGCGACCGAGCTATTCTGGCTTTGCAGACGATAAATAGTGATTATCTGGCGGATTTTGCCTATTACGATGACACACTGCGCCAAGAGATGATGGACGAACAGGTTATAACCTCCGAGATGAACTTCGCTTTGGAGGACAAGCAGTTTGTGGTTTTTTTACAGCCTATCTTCTCTCTGTCTCAAAATAAACCGGTGAGCGCCGAGGCTCTTGTCCGTTGGATTCACCCAGAAAAGGGGATTATACCGCCGGGCGCCTTTATTCCGATTTTTGAAAAAACCGGCTTTATTGCACGGCTGGACTACTATGTTTTTGAGGAGACCTGCCGCCTGCTTCACCAAAGGCGAGCCGATGGCAAGGCTATGCTGCCAATCTCGGTAAATGTCTCCCGCCGCAGCCTTTACAACCCTAATCTATGCGAGGATATTTTGGATATTTTAGAGCATTATAATCTAGAGCCCTCCTACATACGTATCGAGATAACCGAGTCTGCCTACATGGATAACAGCGAGCTTTTGCTCTCCACTATAATCAAGCTGCGTTCCAATGGCTTTGTGGTGCTCATGGACGATTTTGGCTCGGGGTATTCCTCCTTTAATGCGCTGAAGGACATTCCTGTGGATATCTTAAAGATAGATATGGACTTTATGTCCGACATTGATTCCTCCCGAAAGGGCGCAAACATATTGAAATCCATTATAAATATGGCAACGCTCATAAACATTGACACCGTTGCCGAGGGTGTAGAGACGCTGGCACAGCTTAACTTTTTAAAGGATATAGGCTGTGACAAAATTCAAGGCTATTACTTTTCAAAGCCTCTGCCCATTGATAAATTCGAGGAATATGTGGCGGCTAAGGAGTAAGCTTTTCCCCCTTGCAATTTTAAAAGCATTGTTGTTTTTGCCATATTTGGCACTGTATAATTGAGCGAAATCACTTCTTTTGCCTATATTTCTAAAATGTCATTTTCAGACTTTAGTTTATATTTAATGTCATTATGGCTATTGCATATTGTATTTTATGTGCATCTCTGCTATGATAGTACAATATGAACTAAAGATGAGGAGGATGGAATTCCATATGAAAAGAACAATTTTAGTGGTAGATGACAACAATGTTAATCGCATGATGCTGCATGGCATTTTAGGTGATGAGTATGAAATTCTTGAAGCGGAAACCGGCTGGAACGCCATGAATATTTTAAGCCGCAAAAATGACGGTGTTTCCGCTATTTTACTGGATATACTTATGCCGATTATGGATGGCTACGAGTTTTTGGAAAAGGTCAAGGCAGATCCGGAGCTTGCAAAAATTCCGGTTCTTGTGGTGACTCAGCTAGATGATGAGGCGTCGGAGACAAAGGCGCTCTCCCTTGGGGCTGTAGATTTTTTACACAAGCCCTACCAAAACGACATCCTTAGATACCGTTTGAGAAATATCATACAGCTAAGCGAGCAGTAAAATAAAGGCAGGCTATTGAACATTTTCGTTCTCTAGCCTGCCTTTTTTTGCCTATCCTGTATTTT
>JAVWUR010000111.1:0-6542 GCA_036667055.1 Oscillospiraceae bacterium | reverse complement strand
CTAAAGAACTATCCGAGATTATTCAAGACATAACCACCGAGACAGATGTTGAGAACATGATAAAAGCAAAGGGGTTTGTGGACTGTGTTGCCTTTAAGAGCGGAGAAAAGGTTACTGTGGCGGTGCAAGCAAACCAAGGGGAGCTTACAAAGCAGGAAGCAGCAAAGGTAAGGGATGCGGTTTTGAACAAAACAGATATAGCTGCGCAAAATATTGTGGTTATTGCAGTAAAATAGTGTTGTTATATTTTAGTATAAGTGGTATAATAAACTTTAATTATGGAGGTATAGTGAATGGAAGTTAAAAAAGTTAGCGAACAGGCGGGCAGCTTGTATATTTCAACCAGCGTTATAGAAAAGGTTGCTAAAATTGCAACGTTGGAAATTGAAGGCGTGTCGGAGGTTTCCATCGGCTCATCAGGAGTTAAGGGCGTTTTCGCAAAGACAAATCTGCCAAAACCGGTTGAGGTTACAATGTATGATGGCGTTGCGGAAATTACAGTCAACATTGTTGTAAAGTATGGTTTTAAGGTTTCTTCAATTTGCAAAAATATTCAAGAGACGGTAAAAACCAACGTCCAAAGTATGACAGATGTCACTGTATCAAAGGTCAACATTGTTGTGGCAGGCGTTCAAGCAGATAGCTGACAAAGATGAATATCCCTCTCGAGTAACAATCGAGGGGGAATATTAAACGGAAGGTAAAAGTATATGATTACAA
Organism: Oscillospiraceae bacterium; assembly: GCA_036667055.1. Lineage (GTDB taxonomy): Bacteria > Bacillota > Clostridia > Oscillospirales > Ruminococcaceae > RGIG3102. The sequence continues at coordinate 5,822 of JAVWUR010000111.1, read as the reverse complement.
GACGTAAATCCAGAGAAAACGCATTTATTGCAGTTTTCGAAGCAGGCTTTAGCGCTAATGATATTGAAGATATTTTAGCTGTCACACAGGAACTCCCAGAGTACGAGGAGTATATGTTGGACGAGTTTGCACTTAGCCTGATAACACTTTATTATGACCATGCGGAAGAAGTTAATGACGTTATTCAATCAAAATTAAAAAACTGGTCCCATGACAGAATTTCAAGAGTTGCAAGCGCAATATTAAGATTAAGCGTTGCGGAGATGCTTTTTTCTTCAGAAGATGTAGATAGCATAGTAATAAATGAGGCCGTTGAAATATGCAAAAAATTTGCAGGGGATACCGATTATCAGTTTGTAAATGGGGTGCTTGGCTCGGTTTCAAAGGACAAGGGCGAAAAAGTTTAATAGAATGATAACACTAGGTATTGACACTAGCAATTATGCATCTTCAATTGCGGTGATAGATTTTACTAATAAAACCGTACTGCTGAACAAAAAGAAATTTTTAACGGTTGCCACCGGTGAACGAGGGCTTAGACAGCAGGATGCAGTTTTTAACCACATAAAAAACTTAACAGAGATATTAGAGCTTGTAGGCAGTGAAATTGATTTTAACTGTATACAAGCTGTTGGCGTTTCTATAAAACCGACAGAGGAAGAAAACTCATATATGCCATGCTTTCTAGTGGGCAGGATGGCGGCAACTGCCATTGCGGCATCGCTACAGGTTCCGCTGATAACGGCATCCCACCAGCTAGGACATCTAAACAGTGCATTGTTTTATCTTAACAATCCGAACTATTACTGCGAGCAGGTGATAATGTTTCACGTTTCCGGCGGTACAACGGATATGCTATTGGTGAGCCATGGCAAAGTCGCAAAAAAAATCGGCACGTCAATGGATTTATTTGCAGGACAGGCTATCGACCGTTTGGGGGTAAAGCTGGGCTACAGTTTTCCGGCGGGAGAGTATGTTTCAAAGCTTGCCAAGGCTTGCACAGAGGAGCTATCAAAGACCCCTAAAATAAGCATAAAAGGCATGGATTGCAACCTGTCGGGGCTAGAAAACCAATGTGACAAGCTGTTAAGCGAAGGAAAAGACAGTGGCTATGTGGCTAAATACTGTCTGCATTTTATCGCCGATACCCTTATAGCAATGGCACAAAAGTCTCGCAAGGAATATGGGGATATACCTATAATATTTGCCGGCGGAGTTATGAGCAGCGAGGTAATCAAAGAGATTATCACCGTGGAAATGACAGACGTTCATTTTGTACCGCCCATATTTTCCCAAGACAATGGCATAGGGGTTGCGGCAATAGCAGCAAAGGAAAGGATATCACAAGACATATATGATAAGAAAAGTAAAGTCTAGAGGTTTTTATGATTGATACATTGTCCGTTTCAGCGCTGAATTTGTACGTAAAATCAATTTTGGAGGAGGACAGCAACCTGCGAGATGTTGCAGTTGAAGGTGAAATTTCCAATTTTGTAAACCATTACAAGTCAGGTCATTACTATTTTGCTTTAAAGGATGAAAACTCCTTGATAAAAACGGTTATGTTTAGTTTTAACAATAAAAAACTATCATTCTTACCGGAAAATGGAATGAAAGTTATTGTGCGTGGAAAGGTTTCATTGTATGAAAAGGATGGAACCTATCAATTATATGCACAGGATATGTTTACAAGCGGAATGGGACTTCAACACTTGGCGTTTGAAAAGTTAAAAGCCAAGCTTGAAAAAGAGGGGCTTTTTGAGGCTAAAAATAAAAAGTCGCTGCCACAATATCCATTTGTTATAGGTGTGGCAACCTCGGCTACCGGTGCTGCTCTACAGGACATTATAAGCGTGGCACACAGACGATTTCCCTGCGTAAAGATAGTTCTGGCTCCCTGTGGGGTACAGGGGGCAAACTCAAAAGGCACTATAATTAGCGCCATAAAATTGTTGGACAATCGTCCGGATGTAGAAATTATAATAATTGCAAGAGGTGGCGGCAGCAAAGAGGATATGTGGGTCTTTAACGATGAGGATATTGCAAGAGCGGCGTATGCTTGCAAAAAGCCGACCGTCAGCGCAGTGGGGCATGAGGTGGATTTTACCATCTTGGATTTTATCTGCGACGTGCGGGCGGCGACACCTACAGCGGCGGCAGAGCTTGCCCTGCCGGACATCCAAAGCCTTAGCTACCAGCTGCTAACCTACGATAAAACCATCACTAAAGGTATGGAAAACAGGGTGGATGGGGACAGAAAAAGGTTGGAGTTTATAAAAAATTCAAAAGGATTTAACAATATATCTGTTTTATATCAATCAAATACTGATAAACTTATCAACTATAGGCAGCTTTTGAATTCGGCAATGGGGATAAAATTATCACTTGCTGACCAACAGATAAGATATTTTGTAAATTCTTTAGAGACACAAAATCCTTTGAATAACCTAAAAAAAGGATATGCGCTTGTTTTTAAAAACGACCTGCCCTTAAAGGGTGGAGCAATTCTGGATGCGGGCGAAAAAATAACGGTGAGAACCCACAGCCAACAGCTTTATTGTACAGTGGATGATACCAAAATGGTGGAAGGATGCTAGGATGAAGATAACTTTTGAACAGGCTATGCAACGATTAGAGGAGATATCAAAGCAACTTTCCGAGAGCGATGCTACCATTGATAAGTCATTGGAGCTATACTCGGAGGGGGTAAAATTAATTGCGTTTTGCAATGATAAGCTTAAATTTGTGTCCAAAAAAATTGAAGAAATTGACAACAGTGTAAAAGAGGATTGATGATGACATTCAGTACAGAAAAATATATAGAGAAAACAGAACAAGAATTGGTTAGCTGCTGTGATAGGTTTTTTGAGACGAGCAGCCAAGTTAACAGTGCGGCTCGCTATTCATTATTAAATGCCGGTAAACGTGTACGGGCTATGCTTGTTTATCTCACGGCTCAAATGTGCCAGCGGGATTGGGAGGATTATATTCAGCTTGCCTGTGCAGTTGAGATGGTACACTGCTACTCCCTTATTCACGATGATTTACCCTGTATGGACAATGATGACCTGCGTCGTGGCAAGCCCTCATGCCATAAGGCGTTTGATGAAAATATCGCACTGCTTGCCGGAGATGCGCTAATAGGTTGCAGCATAGAGGTCATAAGCCATATGGAGAATATCGGCTCTGATGAAAAGATAAAGCTTATTCAGCAATTTTGCAGCGCTATGGGGCCAAAAGGGATGATTTATGGGCAGGAGCTTGACCTGCGCTTTGAAAATATCTTGGCAAACGAGCAGGAGCTTACCACTATACACAAAAATAAAACAGGGCAACTGATTTCTCTGTGCGGCAAGCTGGGCAGCTCCGGAGCGGAAATTTCCCAGACGCAGACACAGGCGATAACTACATTTTTTGACAATATAGGTATAGTTTTCCAGATGGTGGATGACATACTGGATGTAGAGGGAAATAGCGAAGAATTGGGTAAGCCAATAGGCAGTGACGGAGAAAACCACAAATCCACCTTTATTACATTATATGGTATGGACAGTGCAAAACGCCAAGCGAAAGACTTGACGGAAAAGGCTAAAAAGACACTACAAGAAAACTTTGGGGAAAATGCCGATAAACTTCTTGAATATACAGATTACTTATTAAATAGAAAGAAATAGGATTATTATGCAGGAAATTTTCGATATATTAACCTCTAACTATATAATTAATGTTGTGTTTTTTGCGTGGTTGACAGCACAGGTTTTAAAAACCATAATAAACTTTATATTGACAAAAGATTTCAGCCTAGAGCGGTTGATTGGGGCGGGCGGTATGCCAAGCTCTCACACGGCTCTTGTCATATCTTTAGTGGTTGCAACGGCTAAGCAATGCGGCTATAGCTCACCAAATTTTGCCATGGCGCTTGCATTTGCGGCGGTTGTTATGTATGATGCTATGGGCGTTCGCCGTGCGGCAGGAGAACAGGCGAAGATATTAAATAAAATGCTTGATGAATGGTTTGTAAAAGCTAAAATTACCGAGCAGAACGTACCGCAGATTAAACAGCTAAAAGAGCTTTTGGGACACACTCCTATCGAGGTGTTTGGAGGGGCGATTGTAGGCTTAGTTGTCGCACTTATTCTGTAGCTTTACAGTGTGCAAGCACAATTCGAAAGGAACTATTATGGGGTATTCAGTATTAGACCTAGTTAATAGCAGTGATGATGTGTCCAAGTTAAAGCCGGCGCAGCTTAAAATCTTATGCGCTGAGGTTAGGGAATTTTTGATTGATAAGGTGTCTAAAACCGGGGGACATCTGTCGGCAAATCTTGGCACAGTAGAGATTATTACGGCGATGCACTATTGCTTTTCCATGCCGCAGGATGAATTTGTATTTGATGTAGGGCACCAATCCTACACTCACAAAATATATACCGGGCGAAAGGAAGGCTTTGATAAACTGAGAAAGCTTGATGGTCTGTCGGGGTTTCCTTCACCAGCGGAAAGTGAAAGCGATGCCTTTATCGCAGGTCATGGCAGCACCTCCATATCGGTGGCGATAGGTCTTGCCACTGCTAAAAAAATAAAAAACGAGCCGGGTTTTGTAATTGCAGTAATAGGCGATGGTGCATTTACCGGCGGGCTTGCATATGAGGGCTTAAATAATGTTGGCAAGGACTTGGATAATTTAATAGTCATTTTAAATGATAATAAAATGTCTATCTCTAAAAATGTCGGCTCCATGTCAACCTATCTCTCAACGCTTAGAGCCAGCCAAGATTACTTAACAATTAAAAAAACAGTGTCGGACACTTTGGATAGAATACCATATATAGGCAGCTCTTTAAGCAGGACGATAACCTCCTCTAAGTCGCTAATACGTAGAAGCCTTTATCACAGCACCTTCTTTGAGGAGATGGGCTTTGTGTACCATAAGGTTGACGATGGAAATGATATAGAACAGATGATTGCCGCTTTAAACGCAGCAAAAACAGTGGATGGTTCAGTTTTCATTCATGCGGTGACTGTAAAGGGAAAAGGATTTACGCCGGCAGAGGAAAACCCAGGGGCTTTTCATGGGGTAGGAAGCTTCAACGCCGATAGCGTGACAGACCCAGATGTGGCACCAAGTGACTCATTTTCCACAGTGTTTGGTCGAAAGCTGTCGGACATGGCAAACAGCAACATAAATCTATGCGCCATAACGGCGGCAATGAAATATGGCACAGGTCTGCAATTCTTTTATAAGGAGCACCGAAGAAGATTTTTTGATGTTGGTATGGCGGAAGCTCATGCAGTTACCTTTGCGGCGGGTCTTGCAAAGCAGGGCTTGCAGCCCGTTGTATGTCTATACTCTACCTTTATGCAGAGAGCGCTAGACCAATTTTTACATGATGTGCTGCTTTTGAAGCTGAATGTGCTGTTTGCAATCGACCGTGCAGGGCTTGTTCCCGGTGACGGAGAAACCCATCAAGGCATATATGATATTGGAATATTTTCAAACTATGATAATATTATGATAGTTTGCCCCACTAACTATGCAGAGCTGGTCTATTGGCAGGAGTACTTAATTAACAACGTTACCGGGCCTAAGGTTATCAGATATGCAAGGGGTGGGCAGGAACCGCAATCGGTGGATTATAAATGTACATTTAATGAATTTGACATAGTTGGTGAGGATAAAAATACCGCAATTGTGTGCTACGGCAGGCAGTTTAATCAGGCGGTAACGGCCAAGAGGATGCTGGCGGAGCAGGGGATATCGGTGAGCATTATAAAGTTAAATGTTGTAAATCCCATACCATCAAAAGCAATTTCAGTATTGC
>JAVWUR010000110.1:0-6545 GCA_036667055.1 Oscillospiraceae bacterium | reverse complement strand
CTGTCAATTCTTCCAATACACGGATAGCTGCAACGTCCTGTACCAAGTTACCGCACTGGCCATAGCCAACTGTGATGTTCTTAACGCCCTGCTCTGCTGCAAGAAGAGCCTCGATGATAGCAACTGCGTGTGAAATACACGGTGGTACCAAGGTGCCTGTCAATGGGCCGTATGGCTCACGGTTAATTTTGACCCCAGCCTCTTCATAAAGACCTGTCAAACGGTCAACGTACTGCCAATCGAATATTGTTTTTTCCATTGGAACGTCTTTTGTATAAGGGATATTGTAGGATATTCCGCCGCCCTCATAGGAGGTGAAACCGCCTGCAAAGGTAATTTCTGTAAGAAGTCTTGCATCAGGTGTCCCGTGACGAACCTGCAAAGGTGTCTCCAAGGATTCAACTACACGACGGCAGCCTGCAACACCGTGGTTTACTGCGGGGAAGCCGTTCAACATTGAACGATGCTCTTTAATGGACTCTTCAATACCGTGCTGTGCCTCTTTAAAACGGTTTTGACGGGTATAGCTGTCGATTGTTGATGGCAGTAAATCTGCCTCGCCATTGTCCTGCAAATATTTCAAAAGCTTGATATGGTCATCAATCAGTGCAACGCCTGCACGAGGTTGAATGAGGGTAATCCCCTTTGCCTTTGCATCATTAAGCTTTTTTGTAAAGCTCTTATGATCCGGAATAGCTTTTTGGTAGTCAATAGCTTCCTGCAAATCAACTTCTTTGCCTGTTGGCCATTGACCCATAACCTCTTCTTCACGAATTTTGTAGAAGAGTTCGTCGCTCCATTTTTTATTCTGTATATCCATCTTTAATTAGCTCCTTTTTCATTATTCTTAATGCAACCTCAGGATAGTGAGTGCTCAATAATCCCATTGCTGCTAAAATGTATTTTCTATCCACCAATATATCCGCTTGTTTTGGCTTCAAAGACATTGCTTGTGTTTCGTTATAAAAGGCATAAGCTGCAATTTTTGCCGTCTCCTTGGTGTGGATGAGCGCACCGCCTGTGACAACAATTTTTCTAACATCTGTCAAGTCCTTGCCCATCTGCATATAGTTTATTCCCATAGGGGTAAATACCTCTTCCAATGTTCCGGCGTGTCTTGTGACCGCCGTCTCAATTGCAAGGGAGGCAAGTGCTATATCCAAATTTTCAAGTTCCTTATCATCATTGGGTATTACATCGGTGTGCTGGGATAGATAATCAATAAGCTCCGTTGCTCTTTCCTCATCAATTCCGCTTATCTCACACACTCTGTCAATATCCGTGGCTTCAACGATACCGTGTATGCTGTAACGCATACCAATATCCCCTTCCACCGTGCGCTTTGCATAGGTTTCTCGCAGACCCTTCATAATGGTGCCGCCCTTTGTGGGTGTGCCCTGACACATAGAATATATGTCCGTTGTAGCTCCCCCTAGGTCAATTCCCACTACATCGCCTATTCCGCTCTCATGCTTTGTGCCCTTAGCGAGCAGTTGCATCGCCGTGAGCATGGCTGAAGGAGTAGGCATTAAAATTTCTCCGATTAACTTTTGCGCTTTACTTAAACCCTTTGCTTTAACAATTTCTTCAAGAAAAATTTCACGAATTTGCCCCTGTGCCGGCTCTATATTAGGCTGTTCCAGTCTAGGCATAACATTTTCGCAGATATAACATTTCTTATCCTTTAAAAGTGCCTTGCACTCCGCCGCACAATTTCTGTTACCCGCTACAACAATTGGAAAATTTCTTGTAGATTTGGCGAGCATCTCTGCGTTATAAATGATATTTTCTTTATTTCCGCCGTCAATTCCACCTGTAAGTAGGGCAATATCCGGTTTCATACCGTCAATTTCTTCTAAATCTTCCTGTGTTAGTTGGTAAGAATAGGTTTTCAAAACCTTAGCTCCTGCACCCAGTGACGCAAGCTTTGCAGCCTTTGCCGTAAGCTCCGGAACCAGCCCAATCGCAACCATTTTAAGTCCGCCCGCTGCGCTAGAGCACGCATACTGTTCACCAAATTCAATGTCACCAATCTGCTTTTTAAGCAGTTCGATAGCATTATTTAAACCGTTGTTTATGTCTGTTTCTACCGTGGTATAGCTTTGCGCTGTACCAAGAATTGCTTCAGCTTCGACGTCTACCGCTGTGACCTTTGTGTAAGTGCTGCCAAAGTCGATTAAAAGAACCGCTTTCATATGTACGCCTTTCTGAGTTAAAATGTGGATACTAGTTTACGCCCAATACTTTTTTAAGGTCTGCTATTGTTGTTTCAGGAGGTGTACCTGGTCCGTATACATAGTCAAAGCCCATAGCCTTAAAGCGTTTTTCAACCTCGTCAAATGGCTGTTTGCCAACAACGATGTTTCCGCCGATAAACATTGGAATGTTTTTAAGACCTGCTTCATTGCATTTTTCTCTCAAGCCTTCGCAGTCAAGCTCACCGTGACCATAGAGTGAAGATACAACGATTGCATCTGCTCCGGATTCGATTGCCGCTTGTATGTATTCTTCCTGAGAAACCATAACGCCCAGGTTGATTACATCAAAGCCTGCCAGCTCGAAAGCATTGTTCAAAATTGCAATTCCAACTGCGTGAACGTCTGCCCCGATAACGCCGATAACTAATTTTTTCTTTTCCATTTTTTCTTACCTCACTTATTATTTTAACTATATTGTTAAAAAATGACTAATTTATTTGCCCGCAAATTCAAGATAGTCCTTGCGGCCAATTTCGTAAAGGTTGTTGCCCTCACTGTCAATTATGACAAATGCAGGGAGGTTTTCTACCTCTAAACGACGTAACGCTTCAGCACCCAAGTCATCATAAGCGATAACCTCTGCTTTTTTGATGCATTTTGAAAGCAGTGCCCCTGCACCGCCAATCGCTCCAAAGTATACCGCACCGACTTCCTTCATCGCCGCAATAACCTCTGGGCTGCGCTTGCCTTTGCCTATCATTCCCCTTTGACCCAAGCGAATCATAGTGGGTGAGTAAGCGTCCATTCTATAGCTGGTTGTAGGCCCTGCCGAGCCGATAACCTGATCGCCCTTTGCCGGAGCTGGCCCAACATAATACACTATTGTGTTCTCAACGTCGTAAGGCAGCTTTTCGCCTCTTTCCACCGCCTCGACCAATCTTTTATGTGCAGCGTCTCTCGATGTGTAAATCACACCGGAAATCAAAACATTGTCTCCACATTTTAAATCCTTGACTTTTTCAAAAGTAAGTGGAGTTGTGATATGCTTTTCCATAATCTTCTCCTCCTTATAAGCTTGCGTGCTTGTGGCGTGTGACGTGGCAGTTGATGTTAACTGCTACCGGCAAGCCTGCAATATGTGTAGCCATAGATTCTATATTTACGCACAGAGCAGTTGTCAATCCGCCAACGCCCTGTGGGCCTATGCCAAGAGCATTGATTTTTTCCAAAAGCTCCTTTTCCAAATCCGCATAGAATGGGTTTGAGTTTCTATCGTCAGTGCTTCTCATCAAAGCTTTTTTAGCCATCAGCGCCGCCTTATCAAAGGTTCCGCCAACGCCCACACCAACAACTATTGGAGGACATGGATTAGGGCCTGCGTCCTCAACGCATTTTATAACAAAATCTTTTACGCCCTGCAAGCCGTCCGATGGTTTAAGCATCTTTATCTGGCTCATATTTTCACTGCCAAAGCCCTTTGGCGCAACCATAATGTCAAATTTGTCCCCCGAGACAATGTTGTAATAAATCATCGCCGGAGTGTTATCCTTTGTGTTTACCCTATCCAAAGGATCCTTCACAACTGATTTTCTGAGGCAGCCTTCTGTATACCCTTGTCTCACACCTTCATTGACCGCATCCTCAATGCTGCCATTCACGTGTACTTCCTGTCCTATATCAAGAAATACACAAGCCATACCTGTATCTTGGCAAATTGGCACTGCATTGTCATTAGCTATCTCATAGTTTTCCTTGATAACCTCTAAAATGCTTTTAGCCAAAGGCCATTGCTCTTTTTCACAGCTTGTACAAATTTTTTCTTTGATATCGCCGGGGAGAAAATAGTTAGCTTCCATACAAAGCCTTTTAACCTCAGATGTAATATCCGATGCGTTAATTTCCCTCATTCTGACCGCCTCCTGTCGTTTTCCGACCATTTAATTTTCTGTTTGTATTATATGGCAATTTGGCAAAATTCGCACTTTGTCAATATAATAGTCATCACTCAATTCATTATATAAGATTTGCATCTGTTTGTACAATATCTATAATTTAACGCACCTATAACTAATCCTTATCGGTCAACCGACTGATTATCAAAATTCTTATTGATGTTGCATAAGTTTGTGGGTTTTGTTTGTTTAATGTACCAAATTCAATAAACAATTGTGTAAATTGCTACAATTTATCAACTGTCACTTTGGTCTTTTATAAACTACCTTGTTGTCTGAATTTGTTTTGATACTTTCGTTTGCCTTAAACACCATTGGCTCACTTTCCACATCCATTGCGTTATAGGTATGTTCTTTTGCAAAGCTATCCGATATTTCCGGCTCTTGCGCCGCTTTCTTGTCCCGTGGTTTTCTCTCACTTTCTCTTTTTGGTTTTTTCGCCTTTGATTTTATTGGTTTTCCTAACCAATTTTTTTCAACTTCATCCGCATCTATAGATGTATCCTCCGGAGTTTTGTATGGCAGCTTGTATGTTGCTGTTTTATCGCTGACATTTTTAAAGCTGGCTCGGTATTCCTGCTCGTTTTTCGCAATATCATTTAGCGATTGTTTTTCCGGTATCTTCAGCTCTTGAGTTTGTTCCAGCATTTTTATACTTTTCCACGCCTCCGGCTCACAATCCTTTATGGACGTTTCTATCCTTCCATTGGGAATGGTCAAAAAGGCTGTAGCTGCGGCATAAAGCCCTATAAATGCGTACCCCGACTGCAAAAATAATTCACTTACCGATATAGTATTTGAAATATATCCGTAGGCAATGTTCGCCATGCTCATAATTCCGCACAGGACAAAACACAAAAATCCTGCAACGTACAACTGAATTATAGAGTATTTAGAAGGGGAATATACATTCTTAAAGACAAGCAAGAAAAACAATGCAATGGATACATCCGACAGACTCTCCTGCAAAAATTTTATGTTATATATAGAGGATACATTGAATACTATTGCATTAAGACACAGCCCAATGCAAAATATGATTATCATTATCACAATTGCTATTTCATATTTTTTGCCTTTAAGCCATACCGTACCCAAGGCAATCAGCCCGAACGCCCCAATCATCACAAAAAATATCAGCCTGTTCCTGTTTAACATTTCATTGGTATCGGCAGAAAGGCTCATGAAAATATGAATTAAAAAGCTTATTCCGGCAAATGCCGAAAACACCCCTGCTGACCTTGCGAAGAAAACTTTTCCCGATTTTATATCGCCCAAAATCAAAACTCCGCAGCATATGGTGATTAGAACGAATATTGGCAATATGTATGGGTTAAAAATAATGCCGTTAAAGGTTATAAAATTTGTAGCGGCATCTGTAAGATTTATAAGCTCATATAGCCGTCCGGCAAAAATCCCCATTGATATTGCCGACAGTAATATATTTAGTACTAGTGCCATAATTTCTCCTTAAATTAAATTGAATATTGCTTTATATAGTATCATATTTTTATCCCGAGCACCATATTATGTATAGACCCGATTTAATGCAATGTAACTAAAGTTATCTTATATTGTAAACCACTTTTTGTAAAAAGGCAATAAAAAGCGAGGAATATTATGAAAAATTTTATATCTGTATTTATACTGCTGCTTATGATTAATCTTTTAGTCCCTTTTGCCTACTATCAGCTTTACTATCTGTCCTCTTTCGGACAACTCCCCTCAAACTCTGAAAGCTCCGAAATGGGAAAAGATCCACTTCCCGTCCCCTCCCCCTCCTCGGTAATTTTCAGTGACCCGCACAACACACCTGTGCCAAGCGCCAATACCTTTGAGCTTTACAACCTTGAGACGCAAGAGCTGGAGGAGCTGGACATCATCTCTTTTTTAGTGGGCAGCGCCGCCTGCGAAATGCCTGTCAGCTATGAGGTTCAAGCAATAAAAGCCCAGATGATAGCCTGCCACAGCTACTACTTACACTGCAAAAAAAATGGTATGCCCAGTGATGACCTCAATTTAAGCTTCGATGAAAAGCACATGAAAAAGTATGCAAGCAAGGAACGTCTGCGAGAGTTTTGGGGCATGAGCTTTGATGACAACTACCAAAAATTCCTTCGATGTGCCAAGGAGGTTCAAAATATTGTTGTTATGTACCAAGGGGAGGTTGCCTTGACCCCCTACTATGCCGTGTCTTGCGGTAAGACTCAAAGCAGTGAAAACGAGTGGGGGCGTGCTGTTCCATATCTAGTCCAGACCGACAGTCCTCTTGATGCTGTAAGCGACAACTACTTGAAAGTCCGTACCTTTACTGTACAGGAAATGTATGACAGACTTATGGTAAATTTTTCCGGCTTTGAATTAAACATTGAAAAGCCGGAGGAATGGTTTGATG
>JAVWUR010000109.1:0-6566 GCA_036667055.1 Oscillospiraceae bacterium | reverse complement strand
ATCCGGTGGAGACATCACCTCAAAATACACCGAAAATGTCACTATAGACTGCGGAGGGAATTTTCGCACAGATGTGTCCATCAACTGTACAGTATGGGCAAAGGGGTCTATAATTGTAAAGGGAAAAAACGGAGCCATACTCAGTGGAAACTATGTGGCTAACGATTTTATATATGTTAAGACGGTGGGCAGTGAAAACCGTAACAACACTAACCTTGTGGTGCAAAATATGTGGTATCTAAAGTCAAAGGAGTTTGGCGACAGCACAAAATTTGACCCAAGGCTAAACGCAAGAGATATTGCCGAAACACAAAAGCAACTGGACAACACCAACAGGGTGGTGGAGATGATAAAATCTCCCAGCGGCCCCTTTACAACGCCGGCAGAGCGAGTGGCAGCGCTTAAAAAAGTAATACTTATGAAAAGCCAGCTAAATCGCACCATGTCGGAGCTTCAAAAACAGCTTGAAAGCTTCAATAAAGGCAAGGACAAGACGAGACTGCGGGTGATATGCCCGGGAGTGATATATCCCGGCGGGAAAATCACTCTGGACAGCTCCTGTATTCGAGTGGAACACGCTATACGCAACCAAAAGATATATCCGGAGGATGGAGAGATAGTTTACGGAACGATAACCTCTGTTGAGAAGGAGATAAGCTAAACAAAAGAAAGGACATATGAGCATTTAATTTCTGTTCATAGGGTGAATTATGACCATAACAAAATACGATGAGTTAAGTTCTATGGAGTTGGATATGCTTAGGGAAATAGGCAGCATAGGTGCGGGAAATGCAGCTACGGCGCTTTCCAATACCATAACAAAAAAAATAACGATTTCCGTTCCGGAGGTTAAAATCCTTGACTATAATGAAGCTATAGCCTACATAGGCTCACCCGAGATGACGGTTATGGGGGAGCTGGTAAAGCTTTCCGGTGAAATTGATGCGACCATGCTGTACCTACAGAAGATAGAGTTTGTCAATTTGATTTTACAAAGCTTGCTGTCCAAGACTATAGAGTCCTTTGATGAGCTTGACGAGATGGACATTTCGGCGCTTACGGAGATAGGAAATATTATTATATCCTCCTATGTCAATGCCATATCTACACTTACAGGTATAGAGATAGACCTATCCGTTCCGGCGACGGCTGTGGATATGCTGGCATCTATGGCGACCATTCCGATGATAGAATATGGGTATCAAAACAACACAATTATGATAATTGACGTTGATTTTAAGTGTGATGGGATATCAATGCCCAGCAACTTAATACTTGTGCCGGATGTTCAATCATTGAATTTTTTGATGAAAAAGTTGGGAATTGATTGTGAGTGAGCAAAAAAATGTAGGAATTGCAGATATGAAGATATGTAAAGCGCCGGACACAATAATTACATACGCATTAGGTTCTTGCGTCGGCATTGTTTTGTATGATCAACAGATAAAAACGTCGGCGCTTATCCACATAATGCTTCCCGATGCCATGAGTAACCCTCCCGATAACGTGTATAAATATGCCAATACCGCCATAGAAGAAACGCTGAAAAAGCTGGATATTATGGGGGTATCAAGAGTTCGCTTAATCGCCAAGATAGCAGGCGGCGCAAAGATGTTTAATGTCACCGGAAACAGTATGCTAGGTACTATTGGTGAAAGAAACATCGAGCGTGTTGTGGAGGTTCTGCAAAGAAATCATATTCCCATTAGGGGCAATGACACCGGCGGTATAACGGCAAGAACTATGGTTTTTGACCCTGATACAGGGGTTGTCACCTTGAGAATTGCAGGAAAAGGGCAGAAAACTCTTTGATAAAGAACAGTAAAATAACGGCTTAGCTTTAAGAAAAATCAATGTGTCAGACACATGAAATTTTTCCCAAACTAAGCCGTTTTATAGTGAAGGTTTATAGGCGCTATCTTGTAAATAGTAAAGGGGTACTCATGGCTTAATGCTTAAAGATTTTTGGCCGCAAACGGTAATAGTAAACTAAAAACACCCGTGAAATAGCAAAATCATACATCAAAAATGTAAAAGCAAAAAGCGCCGCAAGTGCTATAGCAAATACCAATCCCATATCTTTAAAATCCGCAACCAGCATAGGGATGGGGAAAATTACAAGAAGAATTACATAGCATATTCCAACGCTAACCAGCGAAAACCCCAGCTTAATAGCAAATTTTACGGCTTTGGATTTTATGCTGTCCACTTTAAACTTGAACACGGTATATAGCCCAAAAACCATAATGTACATCATGGCAAGCTCCTTGTCGGGAATGAGAAATATGGCAAGAAAGCTTACGGCGGCGTAGAGAGTAAAGGCGGTTTTCTCCTTGAATTCATATGCGATGGGCAGCAGCAAAAAAGCGGCTATTGCAGGGCAGGCGTAGGTGGCAAAGGGCACCATAAATCCAAACAGTAAGATGGTGATGGACAGCGCACCTATTACGCCGCAAAGAGCTATTTTTTTTGAATTTCTAACCATAGATTAATGACCTCCGGTTTAGTTAAGCGCTGCCTAAAACAATGGGTACAAATGGCGGCAAAGAGGCGCTTTACAATAGATATATTATTTTAGCAAATTTTAACAATTGTCAGTTGAATATTAATTATGTCTTTTTTTAGTGTCTGAAATGTGATACAATACAATAAAATAAAATATTGATTGGCAGGGGAGGAAAGTATGAATAAAATACCACTAATTATAGATACAGACCCGGGGATTGATGACATTTTAGCCATAATTTTGGCGGCGGCAAGTGACAAATACGAGATAAAAGCCCTTACAGCTACTCATGGCAATGTGGGTCTTATGGGCACAAGCCAAAACGCACTGCACATTGCCGATATGCTAAAGCTGGACTGCATTGTGGCAAAGGGCGCAGAAAAACCCTTGATTGTACCGCAAAAAGATGCGTCACATATCCATGGGGCAAACGGTGCGGCGGGGTATGAATTCCCTAAAACCAACAGAAAATGCTGTGATGAACCGGCGTGGGATGTGATGTATAAATTGGCAAAGGAGTCAGAGGGAGAGCTGGTGTTGGCGGTTTTAGGCCCTATGACCAACGTGGCAATCGCCCTTTTGAAATATCCGGATTTAGCACAGTATATAAAAAGAATATATATGATGGGCGGCTCTCGCAGCTTTGGCAACCACTCGCAAAACGCCGAGTTTAACATCTGGGGCGACCCTCACGCCTGCGAAATTGTGTTGCAGTCGGGGGTGGCAATAACAATGGCGGACTTGATTTTCGGCAACGACCATCCTCTCACAGGGGATATGGTCAGGGCTGCATATGACGGTGCAAAGAGGTTAAAACCCATGCTGGATGCTTTTTGGCAGCACGATATGCAATGGGTTAAAAAAGATGGGGAAAAACAAGGCAAGGCAATCGACCCTGCCACATACGGATTTTCCATCTACGATGCCACGGCGGTGGCGGCAATGCTGTTGCAGGAGGAGCTGGAGACGGAGGATTACTATGTGCTGTGCGAAACCCAAGGCAGCGAAACCCAAGGGCAAACGGTTTTTGATTACAAGGGGCAAAAGGGCAAAGCGCCTAATGTACAGCTTGCGGTAAAGATGCCAATTGATAAATATTACAAGCTGTTTGCACAGGCAATGGCTCATTTTGAATAGGGTAGGAGCAGAAAATGGAAAAAATTAAAATAATTATGGACGTGGATACGGGCATTGATGATGCCATTGCAATGTGCTTTGCTTTTGGCAGCGGCAGCTTTGATGTAGTTGGGATAACCACCACCTTTGGCAACAGACGGCTGGAGGTGACCACGGAAAATACCTTGAAAATATTGGAGCTTATAGGAAAAACAGATGTACCTGTAGCAGTAGGAGCGGCAAAGCCTATGATAAAACAGGCGAATTTCCCCGAGTACAGCGTGGTGCATGGCAGGGACGGCTTGGGCGATTTGAAAAACCCATTGCCCACACCGAAAATCAAGGTGCTGCCAATCTGTGCAGTGGAGTTTATGGCACAAAAGCTGAGGGACAGCGTGGGGGATATAACTCTTGTGCCTGTAGGCCCTTTGACAAATGTGGCAACACTGCTTTTGGCACATCCGGAGCTAAAGTGCAAAATCAAACAGATAGCCTTGATGGGCGGCTCTACAATGCAGGGAAATGTGACGCCCGTGGCAGAAGCGAATATAATGGCTGACCCCGAGGCGGCGTGGATAGTCTTTAATTCCGGCGTAAAAATTATGATGGCGGGGCTGGATGCAACGTGGAAAGGCTATATCAGCTTTGAGGAGCTGGCACAGTACAAGAAAAATGGCAACAGATTAAGCGATATAATCTGTGAGATGTGCGGAATTTACGAAGAGCATTACAAGGTGAGAATGAAAAATCCGGGGCTTGCCATGCACGATAGCTTGCCGCTGGCGTGGCTTGCATATCCGCAGCTAGTTAAAAGCGAAAACTATTATGTCACGGTGGATATCGACGGCAGACACACCTATGGTATGACGGTTACAGATGTGCATAACAACTTGAATAAAAGCCCCAATGCAGAGGTTGCGATGGATGTTAAAAGAGAAGAATTTATCGCCCTTATCAAGGAGGCAATTGCAAACTTAGCTTAAAAAGGAGAATTGATGGAATATATTATTATAGCATTGCTGTTGGTACTCATAATTTTGAATATAATTCTTTTGACCCGAAAAGAAAAAAATGACAAGCTCATGGGGGAATTGGACAGCCTGCGCCAAGATTTTAAGGAGTACACCGACAAAAGCCAAAAGGATATGCTGGATTTTGTGGCAAGACAGATGACGGTTCAAAGCCAAAACCAAAGCACAATGCAAAATTTGGAGGCGGCACGGTTTAAGGAATTTAGCGACAGCACACAGTCCAATATCGAGGTGTTACGCCGCACGGTGGGACAGATGGCACAGGGGCTGGATGACCGTTTTGTAGCGTTTCAAAAACAAAATGACACCAAGCTGTCGGAAATGCGTTTGACCATCGAGCAAAAAGTCACCTCAATGCAGGAGAGCAACGAGAAAAAACTGGACGAAATGCGTCAAACGGTGGACGAAAAGCTGCAAAAAACCTTGGAGGAGCGGATAAGTCAAAGCTTTAAGCTGGTGAGCGACCGATTGCAGCAGGTTTATGAGGGGCTGGGGGAGATGAAAACTCTGGCAAACGGCGTGGGCGATTTGAAAAAAGTACTGTCCAACGTCAAGACAAGGGGCATTTTGGGAGAGGTTCAGCTGGGGGCTATATTGGAACAAATACTGAACAATGACCAGTACGAAACCAATGTGGCAACCAAAAAAGACTCCGCCGACAGGGTGGAATTTGCGGTAAAACTGCCGGGGCAGGAGGGGGAATATGTGTACCTGCCTATCGACGCAAAGTTTCCGCTGGACGCATACAATGACCTTGTGAACGCCTATGATACAGGGGATGCCAAGGTGGTAGAGGATGCGGCAAAGGTGCTGACAAACAGGGTGAAAGCCTTTGCAAAGGATATCCGCACAAAGTATATTGACGTGCCTCACACCACGGATTTTGCTATAATGTTTCTGCCTATCGAGGGGCTGTATGCCGAGGTGGTAAGAAGAGGGCTTATCGAGGTGCTGCAAAATGAATATAAGGTGAATATAGCAGGGCCAACCACCATGGCGGCACTGTTAAACAGCCTGCAAATGGGCTTTAAAACCTTGGCAATTCAAAAGCGTTCCGGCGAGGTATGGGAGATTTTGGGAGGGGTCAAGCAGGAGTTTGACAAGTTTGAAAATGTGCTAATAAGTGCCCAAAAACGAATGACACAGGTGTCGGGAGATTTGGAGAGCTTGATAGGCACAAGAACCAGAGCCATACAGAGAAAATTGCGTACCGTGACGGACGCCATAAGCGACGGCGAAAGGGCAAAATTATCGGAAAACGCCGAGAAAACTATTGACACAGACCTCTAATTATGGTAATATAATTCTTGCACTGACAAGGTGCAAGATATATGCGGATATGGTGGAATCGGCAGACACGTCAGCTTGAGGGGCTGATGGTAGCAATACCGTGCAAGTTCAAGTCCTGTTACCCGCACCATAAGTAGACCATAATCTTGATACGAGATTATGGTCTTTCTTTTTGCCTTAAAATTGCCTGTTTACAAGGCTTTTTGGACTTTTAGCTAGGTGCTTAAACTTAGCTAAAAGCCTTTTTTATGCTCTGCAAAACTTCTTGCGGTGAAAAAGCAGATACTATTTAATAAAACCTTGCTACCGTGTGCATTTTTGCTCTTTAAAACTTGACCGTGTGCATCTTTTAATAATAAGGTCAAAACGCAAAACAGCCACGAGGTTTTCGTGGCTGTTTGTAAAAAAAGAGGTCAAGTCATCTTTCAGACTTAACCTCAAATTCAGTTCCATTTTTAAATGTAAAGGTGATACTGCCATCAAAATGAATTGTCGCTTTCTCAATAAGGGTTATCCAAAGTCGCTCATCCCACGTGCTAAGCACTAGTGGGCTTTCTCTTAAAGCTTCAATAAAAATGTATAGTCCCTTGCTTTGCTCTGCCTTTTGCATTTGTTTTGCGGTT
>JAVWUR010000108.1:0-6840 GCA_036667055.1 Oscillospiraceae bacterium | reverse complement strand
AGCTTGTCCTGCAAACAAATCCTTGGATGAACCTAGGGTTTTGATTATTTGAGCATTTTCCACAAGAAGCATATCTGTGGTGCCACCTGAAACGTGAAACATTATAACCTTTTTATTATAATAATCATCCTGTTTTAAATAGAACAAAGCACTGTTTAAATGCCCATCTTGATGTGTGGTCTTGACTAGGGGAACATTTAACGCTGCCGCAACCGACGTTGCCACCATCTGCCCCACCAAAAAGCAAGGCATATATGAGCCTTCATCCTGCGTAGGCTTTACAGAAACACCAACAGCCTGTATACAATCGAAATTAAATTCGTTGTCTACAAGCTCAAATAATGTTGTTAAATTTTTTATGTGGTTAAAAACCGCATCCTGCTGTCTAAGCCCTTTTTCTCCCATTGGAACATCTAAAAATTGCTTTTTATTCAGTAATACCGTTTTGTTTGAAAAATCTGTCACCGCAATTGAAGATGCATAATTGCTAGTGTCAATACCTAAGGTTATCATATACTAAGCTTTTTCGCCTTTATCCTTTGAAACTGCACCCAAAACGCCATTCACAAACTGATAATCACTATCGCCTGCAAATTTTTTGCAAATTTCAACGGCTTCATTTATAACTATGCTATCTACATCTTCTGAAGAAAAAAGCATCTCCGCAACGCTCAATCTTAATATTGCACTGGCTACTCTTGAAATTCTGTCATGTGACCAGTTTTTTAATTTCGATTGAATAACATCGTTGACTTCCTCTGCGTGGTCGTAATAAAGTGTTATCAAGCTGAGTGCAAAATCATCAAGCATATACTCTTCATATTCCGGGAGTTCCTGTGTGACAGCCAAAATGTCCTCAATATCATTAGCACTAAAGCCTGCTTCAAAAACTGCAATAAATGCGTTTTCTCTGGATTTACGTCTTGTTATCATATACTTTTACCTTCCCGTTCAATATTCCCTCTCGATGTTTTTCGAGAGGGATATCTGTGTTTGTTAGATGTCTGCTTGAACACCTGCCACAACAATATTTACCTTTGATACAGTGACATCCGTCATACTCTGGACATTGGTTTTTACCGTATCTTGAATGTTTTTGCAGATTGAGGATACTTTGAAACCATATTTGACAATTATATGCACGGTGATTTCCGCAACTCCGTCATACATTGCAACCTCAACTGCTTTGGGCAGATTGGTCTTTGCAAAAACTCCTTTGACACCGGATGAACCTATTGAAACCTCTGATACGCCTTCAATTTCCAATGCGGCAATTTTAGCAACCTTTTCAATAACGCTTGTTGAAATGTACAAGCTGCCTGCCTGTTCGCTGACTTTTTTAACTTCCATTCACTATACCTCCATAATTACCGTTTATTATACCACTTAAACGTAAAGATAACAACACTATTTTACTTCAATAACTACAATATTTTGTGCAGGGATATCAGTTTTGTTCAAAACAGCGTCCCGAACCTTTGCAGCTTCCTGCTTAGTCAATTCGCCTTTATTGGTTTGCACGGCAACCGTTACCTTTTCTCCGCTTTTAAAGGCAACACAATCAACAAAGCCTTTTGCTTTTACCATATTCTCCACATCTGTTTCTGTAGTTATATCCTGAACTATCTTGGACAGCTCTTGGGTGGCATCTTTTTTTTCGCTGTCGGAAAGCTTTGCACTTTTCAGCGATTTTTGCAGCGTATCCAGAGCTTCATCCCGTGATTTTTGTCGTGAAAGACGTGTTTCCTCAAAATATTTTTTTGCGCTCTTTGGAGTGGACGCCACTAGCTGTGCATCTCCGTAGTTTTTCACCTGCTCATCATTCATGACGCCAAGCAAATCACCATCGCTTATAACTTCCGGCTCTTCCTCTGGCGCAGTTGCGTCCACTTGATTTACTTTGGGATTTTCCCCCGTCATGATATGTAAATCAGCCCCATCTCTTGAATATTGCCAGTTGAGATACACCGCCACCATAAGTGCAAGCGACAGTGCCAGCAGCGTTATTTTCCTTTGTCTGTCCAATCTTTTCATAGTTAATATCCTCCATATATAGTTATCTCATTTTTGTAACACATATTTTGTGCGTTGGAACATTTAGCACAACGGCTATTGAATTTGTGACAGCGCTAACTACCGAAACATCATCCGCACCTTGACAAACCACAGCCACTCCCTGTATGGCGGGCTGAACGGTCTTTTCCACCAGCGCCGTTTTTTCTCCTGAGCTGCCCACCATCACCACTGCATTTTCAAAGGTTGATTTAATACTCTCCTGCAACGCTTTTTCGCTGGAATTTTTCTGTTTATCTTCCACATTTTTTTCCTCTTGGGCATATATAATCTCCTCTCCGGACTCTAAAGTTATCATGACCTTAACGTCCCCTACCCCCTCTATTTCCTTTAAAAATACGGCTGTTTCCCTCTCCAATTCTCTTTTGTACGCAGCTAGCGAATTTGGGGATTTGTCTTTTCCGTCTTCATTTTTAAAAAATTTAAAATCTCCCATCAATATAAACAAAATTCCAAGTATTCCCAAAAAAATCACTACATTGCCTTTTTGCTTTTCCGTGATTTTTTCAAGAAATTTCACCTTCTCCAGTATTTTCATTTTAATCTCCCAACACTATCTCGGTGTTTTCCGTTATAATATCTTCAAGACAGCTTTTTATTTCTACTTTTTGGCTTTCATCGCAACCTATTATTTCTATTTGGTCAATTGATAAACTACCATCTTGGTTTAATATATGCAAGTTTAATGAGATATAGGATATATTTTTTTGACTGAGCCGGATTTTTACAAGCTCCGCCAAGTTTTCCTTTGTTTTTTCTATGACAAGGTCATTCACTTTACTTTGGTCTATCAACGGTTTTTCCCATGATATTGGGGCAAATTCAAAGGAATTGAAGGTGTCACCAAAGCTGTAAGGCTTAAATATTGTAACAATTATGAAGATAGAAATTACAAATCTTATTATCTTTTCGGTGGCCTCAAACTTACCAAAATTCATAAGTATGCTCATTATAAAGCTCGCCATACATAATATCCCAATAAACTTTGCTATACTCTCCATTTTACACTCCCTGTGCTTGCTTTATCATCACACATAAAGAAAAAATCAGCAGCACTAAAAACAGTACCGTCATGGACAGCAATATCTCTATCGTATCTTTAAAGGTAGCAAGTACACTTATTGCCGTTTCGTTTTCCAATATGTCGCTCAAAATAATTACGGCATAAAATCCGCACCAATTTGCCGACAGTGTGACTATTGTCGGCAGGAAAATTTGCAAAATTCCGGCTAGTCCCAGTATTCCCGAAAAGCCTTTAAGCACCTTCATGCTTGCATATACACTTCCCACAGCGCTTTGCAGGGCGCTGCCTATAATTGGAACGGCACTAGTCACAAATAATTTTCCGGTTTTAATTGCCAAGGTGTCCTGCCCTTGGGTTATGGCAGTCTGCAATGTCAGCGCAAAGCACAATATGGAAACAGCAGCAGTCATCGCCAGCTTAACCGCTTTTGAGTAAAATTCACACAGGCTTTTAAGCTTTATGGCGCTTGAAATTGATGATGTTACCCCAATAGCTAAAAAAAGATTGATGGATGGCAGTATGTACTTTACGCAAAAATCGCTTATCCACACAATGCTTATTAGGAAAAATCCGGTATAAACAGTGGAGGTTATCAGCTCCCCCGATGCCATAGAAATTCCGGCAAATACCGGCAAAAATGTTATGAGAAAATTTTTAATATTAAATAATGTTGTCGACACATCCTCCATGAGAATGGTAAAATCGGAAAACACATTGTAAAATATAACCAGTACGCATACCATATTTACAAATTGAGAAATATTTTTAGATTGTGCTGTTGCGAAGAAATTAATTATTGCAGACAGCAGTAAAATAGCAGCAATTTTGTAAAAAACCGTCATGGGTCTTGCTGCGCCTTTTATAATGTATTGTTTTGCAATTTCAAATATGCTTTCAATGGGCGAGTCCTTTATGTCCTCAAATTCTATCTCTGACTGCTTTGATATTCTTTCCAATTGCTCATCAAAAATATTTTTCTCTTCCTCTTGGGCACACACCGGCAGCGCTGTGCAAAATATTATAACCACAAAAATTATTATTCTTTTCATTTTTTAACCTATCAAGCGTTCTATTATCTCAAAAACCTGCAAAAATACCGGCATTGCCAGTATTAAAATTGCAACCCTGCCTATAAATATCATCTGGTTACTTAAAGCTTTGTTGTTGCAGTCAACCGCAATGTCGGAAACAAACTGCGTTATGAAACCCACCCCCAAAGCTTTAAATACTATATCAAGCCCATTAAATGATATTAATTCCGCAACGCTTTTTACATATTCCATGGCAGGTATAGCTTCTTTTAATGTGTAAAGTAAAACTACTATACAGCAAGAAACGGTAAGCAATATACTTATTTCCTTGCTAAATGTTGGTAGGCTGCTGACTAAAATTACAGTTATCAGCACAACTCCGGCAATTCTTACAAACTCCATGGCTAGAAATCAAATAAAAATTTAATCACCACAAAAAGCTCCTTTATCTGCGTGATTACCATTGTCAGCACAACTATAAGACCCGTCAATGTAGTCAGCATCGCCTGATCCTCCCGCCCCGAGCGGATTAGGACTTGATTT
This sequence comes from Oscillospiraceae bacterium, assembly GCA_036667055.1. Taxonomy (GTDB): domain Bacteria; phylum Bacillota; class Clostridia; order Oscillospirales; family Ruminococcaceae; genus RGIG3102. Next base: position 2,169 of record JAVWUR010000108.1, on the reverse strand, counting down.
AGAACTGCTACTATAATTCCGATAGCCGCTATTTTAAATATTAAATCGACTTCCATTTTATTCTCCTTAAATTAGTATAATAACGATAAATAAGCCTAGGGAAAAGCCATACAAAACGTATAATTTTTTATTTTGCATATATTGCTCGCTGTACTCTTTTTTGTCAAGTATCAGTGAGGATAAAAAATAGTCTACATACTCATCCTCAGCGCTCTTATTTTTTCTCCCCAACTCCCCAAAAAAGCTGTTGACCTTATCTTTTATATTGCTGTCTATGTAACAGTTTGCCTGCATTTCCGCAATAAATTTCTGCTTATTAAAATCTAGCTTTTTAAATAGTTTTTCATATACCATATTGCTGTTTCTCTCAAAATTTATCTTTTTGACTATAGCGATAGTCTTGTCCAAAAAATTATGGGTATAATAATATCGAATTATTTTTTGGCTGCACAAAAATGTGGTACACACCACAATGAGTATTGCTCCTAACATTTTAAACATCAACTATTTCCTCAATGTAAAACCTATTTTCCAACTGCTTTAAAAATACAATTCTTTCAAAAATCCGACTTTCCAGCAAGCAGTTTATATTTGGCCGCCTTTTTAGCTGTCCCAAGCTCTCGCCGTGTGCAGTACAGATAAATTTCACCCCTGTATTTATAGCGCTTAAAATTTGCATAGTCTCGTCAAGTGAGCCTATCTCATCACACACTATAAATTGCGGGTTTAATGTGCGAGTAGCCATGGCTATAGCAAAGGCTTTGCTGACTCCCCTTATCACATCGCAATTCACGTCATTCTGTGCCAGCTCATTTCTTTCGTCGCATATTACAATTCGATAGCTTTGGCACAGCTCCTTTATGTAGTGCTTGGCAAGGGAGGTTTTTCCGCTGTGAGGCGCTCCTGCCAATAAAACGCTCTTGAACTCCTGCACACAAAGCTTGTCTTGATTGAAAAAATAAGTGTCCTCTCTTGCAACCCTTATGTTTAAAGAGCTTATCTCCTTTAAGATGTATTTATCGGCTGCTTTATCAAAATAGAACTCACCACCAATACCTACACGATGGCCGCCGTCAATTGTAATAAAGCCTTGGGATATTTCGTCTTCAAATGCCGCCATGGAGCTTTTGCAAAATCGCAGCAATATATCTTCTATCTGTCCTTGGCTAATCATACCGCTTTTTATGGCAATTGTTTGTCCGTTTATGGTAATAGATACCGGCATATTTCGCCTTAATTTTATCTCAGTGACTTTATTTATGTCGATTTTGGAAAGTTTTATCGCCTCTGCTATCTCCGGCGGCAAAAGCTTTAACAACTGTATCAATTTTATCACCTCAATAAAATATATTCAGCCAATGTTTTTTTAGAACAATAATTTTGCTTACCAGTATTACATCAATGAAAATGTAGTCATAGATGTGGTATCATGCTGTAATCTTTTTTAACGGCAACCTTGGTAACGGTTTTATTCTTAAAATCAAAGTATTAGTAAAGGGCTGAGACGATTTTTATTTCGTCTCAGCCCTTATATATTACTGCTTGTGTAATTGTACAAATTCTTTGGCTTCAATTTTCTTGGGTAGATTTATGAGCACTATTTTACCATACTAAAGTTAAAAACTTCATGGGAGCATTTGTAAGAATATTTTGGACTATTTTGGGGATATAGACAAAACAAGAGCCGCTACATCAACCAAAGATACAGCGGTTCTTGCGTGCGACTTGTTGGATTTGAGATGTTCTAAGCTCCAAGCAATCTCAAAGAAAAAACATTACAATTCATTGATTGTATCCGTTACAGCCATATTCCGAATTCGTTTTGCCGGGGCGTAGACCGCAGCGACGGCCGCAGCAAGTACGAACAGAAGAATGATTGCAAGCGGAATCACGGGGAAACTCCAAATGGCATAGGCAAAATGTGTGGTAATCAGAGTATCATAAAGCAGCTTGCTAAGGAGCAGGCCAACTACGCAGCCGACCATACAGCCGGACAGGGCATAGGTGGCGGCCTCGGCAGCAATCATTTTAGTCATCTGCTGGGTATCCATCCCGACAGCACGCATTGCCCCGTACTGCTGAATTCTTGCGGACACGCTCATGGAAATACTGTTCATGATATTCAGCACCGTTACCGCCGTGATTATTGCTAGAAAACCATACACAAAC
>JAVWUR010000107.1:0-6898 GCA_036667055.1 Oscillospiraceae bacterium | reverse complement strand
GGCCGTCATGCAGTATCCAGCGCGCATTTTGCAATGAATTTAGTTGATTTGGAATATGTCGAGATTGACGGCTTGCTTTATCCCAAGCTCGAAACAGGCATGGAAAGCATTGAAAACGAGTTGAGTAAATACGGCATTATGCGATTGCGGTATCTACACGAGCACAAGCGTGAAATATATCGTGAGTTGCTGGTTACCGGTAAGCTCGCAGAGCACTGTAAGGCGATTGATACCGCTGCCTTCGAGCAGTCCGAGCAGATACAGGCGGCATGGCTGAAAAGCCACCCCATGCCCTTGGAGGACACACTGGAGCGTATCAGATTGCGGACACAGGCACAGGCGATAGCCGATGAAATTGTGCTTGCAGAATTGATTTATACCTAAAAACAGCCACCGCACTAACCGTAAAAAGTTAGTGCGGTGGCTTGTTTGTGTAGATTATCTCACTACCCTCGAAATAGTACAAATTTGAATAGCACCCAGTTCAATGCTCATAAATGCTCATAATAGGAATTAACCTATTTCATCACCTTCACTATCAACAAATATATATCCATTCCATGGATATGCCGCAATATCTTGCCCACGCTCATATGCTTTATAGGTTTTTACAAATCTATATTTATCGCTATGTTCACCAGTGATTTCAAACTCCATGGGAAAATAAGAATGTTTTTGATATTCGTTTCCTGTCACAAGCCAAATCAAGCTGCTGCCGTCTACATCAGTAGTGCCACCATTTTTACACGCTACCCCAACATTTGACAAAGAGCCACAAAACAAAAAGTCGCATATGAGTTTAATTTCTCATACACGACTTTTTATGGTGGAGGCGACGGGGGTTGAACCCGTGTCCGAAAAACCATTCATGACAGTATCTACGAGTGTATTTTATCTACAATATTTCCTACGATGCAAGCCGATAAACAGGCTGCACTTTCGGTAGCTTCATAAATTCATGACACCCCTCAAAGCTTTGAAGTGTTCACGTTCTCTATCTTCATGACGCCCCGATTCCGACCGATAGAAAATCGGGCGGGACGGCTGCTTAAATTAAGCGGCTACTAATGTTTTATTATTAGCGTTTATATTGTTGAGATGATTAAAGTGCTATCCCACCACTACTCGCTGCTCCCACTGCAAATTCCCCGTCGAAGCCAATACGCCCCCACATATAACAAAGGTTTTACCCTCTATTGTAGTTTTTTACTGCCCGCTGAATATCCCGCTGGGCATCTTTTTTTGCAGCATCTTCTCTTTTGTCGTAAAGCTTTTTGCCCTTGCATATGCCGACTTCCATCTTGACCCGTGCACCTTTAAAATAAAGCTTTAATGGTATGAGCGTCAAGCCTTGAATTTTAAGCTGCTGCTGTATGTCAAAAATCTGTTTTTTATGAACCAACAGCTTTCGCACTCGGATGGGGTCACGATTAAAAATGTTTCCCTTTTCATAAGGGCTGATGTGCATACCAAGCACATAAAGCTCGCCGTTTATAACATCTACCCACGCATCCTTTAGATTTACAGCACCCTCACGCAGGCTTTTAACCTCTGTGCCGACTAGCTCAATGCCTGTTTCCATCGCTTCAATGACAAAGTATTCGTGTCTTGCCTTGCGGTTTACTGCGATGTCCTTATTTCCGCTTTTTACGTCCACCCTACCACCTCACAGTCCGATTTTACCAAAAAGAAAAGCAAAGGCAGAAACTTGTTTCCACCTCTGCTTATAATACTTTAAATATACCGGTATGTCAATAGACACCGCAAAAATATCTACAATATTACACAATTTCCTTTGTGTTACTGCTACAGAATTAAAGCTGTAAAATTGACGAGGTATCTCCTGCCAAATCTTCCCCAAACACATAGTCATTTCCTGGTAAGACAGCATTTAACCCAATGCCGAGTATTGCTGCAATAGCAAGACCGGACAGGTTTATAGTGGTCGCTCCCACAGTGAAGTTTAGCCCGCCCACATTGCTAAAGCCAAGCGCTGATACCAAGATGACAGCGGCGATAATAAGGTTTCTGCTCTTGGAAAAATCCACTTGATTTTCCACAACATTGCGCACACCGATAGCGGAAATCATACCGTAAAGTATCAAGGAAATTCCTCCTATAATTGCGGCTGGAATGGTGTTAACTATAGCATCAAATTTAGGCAAAAAGGACAAGAGCACCGCAATTATAGCTGCAAGACGTACAATTGCAGGGTCATATACCTTTGTGAGCGCCAAAACGCCGGTGTTTTCGCCGTAAGTTGTGTTTGCAGGGCCGCCGATTAGACCAGCAAAGGAGGTGGCAAGACCGTCACCCATAAGTGTGCGGTGCAGACCGGGGTCGGAGATGTAATTGTGCCCTGTGGTAGCGCTGATGGCGGAGATATCTCCAATATGCTCCATCATAGCAGCTAAAGCTATTGGCACAATGGTTATTATGGCACTGATATCAAACTTTGCAAATGCATCTGGATTTATTGCAATGCCAACCCAATCAGCGCTCATGACCGATGAAAAGTCAACGGAATTTGTAACAATTGCCACACCATAGGATATCACTACACTCAGTAATATCGGTATAATTTTTATCATGCCTTTGCCCCATATGTTGCAAATTATTATGATAGATAGCGCAATTATTGCAAGAAACCAGTTAGTGCTGGCGCTGTTTATAGCATTAGGCGCCAATATTAATCCGATGGATATAATGATGGGGCCTGTGACAATTGGTGGAAAAAACTTCATAACCTTTTTGACGCCAAAGCCCTTGACGAAAAAAGCTACAACAATATAGACAAGTCCCGATGCTACAACTCCTCCGCAGGCATATGGCAGCATTTCAAGGTTTGGAGAACCATCGGCAAGCTTAGGCGCAACCGCCGCAAATCCGCCCAAAAACGCAAAGGAAGAGCCTAAAAACGCCGGCACCTTGCCTTTTGTGATAAAGTGAAAAAGTAATGTGCCAAGCCCCGCTGCCAAAAGTGTTGTTGAAACATTAAGCCCAGTGATAAGAGGCACGAGAACTGTCGCTCCGAACATGGCAAAAACGTGCTGAAACCCAAGTAAAAAGTTTCGTCCATTAAGCGCCGGAAGAATTTTCTGTTTTTCCATAAAATATACTCACTTTCCTGTATATATCTCAAATTTCACACACGAAATTATTTTGACATACACACTCCAATGAGTTTATTTTAACAGAAATCTTCACATTTTTAAACACTTTTTTCAATATTTCCATCATTTGTCTGTTTTTACTATTTTAAAAGTAGCTAAAAGATAAACTATTGGTGCAGTAAACAAAACGAGCACAAGATTGTCCTGTGCCCGTTTGATATTTAGCTGTAAAAATCCACCATATCATCTAGCATCTTTTTGAAAAGTGCCTTGTTTGAAGTGAGCAAGACCTCTGCGTTTGGCTCTTTTTTATATTTGTTCAGCCTGTCTACAATCGTCTGTCCAACGCACAAATCCCCCTTTGTCTCAACTGCCACGTACTGTTTTTTGGTGGTGCCAATTTTATCATCTATTAGATATGCCATAGTTACAGCATCGTTAATCACTTGGTTATTATCCTTTTGCCCCGGCTCGCCACGACGCTGTATAAAAAACTTAAAGATATGGTCAAGCAGGTCGCTTTGGGAGGATTTTCTCCCGATATATTCCTGTAATTCGTCCACATTCAAGCCGCATGGCTCATTGCCGTCCAGTCCACACATGACAATGGGAACGCCGGAATTAAACACAACGTGGCAGGCATCCGGATCAACCCAAGCGTTAAATTCAGCGTAAGAATTCATATTTCCCATGTAGCCCGACCCGACCATGCACACGATGCGGCGTATCATCGGTTTTATCTCCGGATAGCGCAGCAAGGTTGTGGCAATATTGGTAAGAGGCCCTAGAGTGACTATCTCAAGAGCACCGTCAGCTTTTATCGCTTCTTCTTTTATTATATCCCAAGCATATCCGTCAAAGCCCTTGTTTGATGGGGGAAGTATGTAGCCTGCAAGCCCGCCCTTGCCATGAATTTCACCTGCTGTTTTGCTTTTAATAAAAAGCGGCTTTTGTGCGCCAATGCCAACCTTGCAGCCCAGTTTTAACTTTTGAACCAACCGTAAGGCGTTTTGTGCCGTTTCCTCGTACCCAACATTTCCGGCAACGGGTGTGATTGCCTTTATCTCAATTTTATCACTTGCCGCTGCAAGCATAATTGCGATGGTGTCATCGACACCGGGGTCGGTATCTATTATAATAGGCCTTTTATTCATAATTTAACCCTCCTCTATCGATAGCTTTTGCAAGCCAAAACAAGCAAATCCACAAATTTTTCTCGCTCAATGTCCATGCAAACAAGCGCATTATCCTTGGTGGTGTCTCGCCATGGTCTAAAATCACAAACGGTTGCGCCATAGGTTTCATGCCCATCAATATCCACACTTACAGTAGCTTTTTCCGTCTTAATCCACTGGGGATGCAACAGATATGTAACAGTGACAGCATCGTGAACAGCACACCCGGGGAGAGTGGTGTTATTAATATACCTATTATAATACACTTCAAACGCTTGGGCACAAAAATTTCCCGCAGTGGTATTTGTATCCTTGATGCGCTGAATGTCCTCCTTGGTGGTATAGCTTTTCATAGTAACATCCAGCCCACACATAACAATGGGAACGCCCGAATCAAAAACTACTTGTGCTGCCTCGGGGTCAACCAAAATATTGAACTCCGACATGGCAGTGCAGTTGCCCTCATAAGCGCCGCCGCCCATTATAACCAGCTCTTTTATCTTTGGCTTGATGTGAGGATAGCTTAGAAAAAGCAGAGCGATGTTTGTCAAAGGGCCAACGGGCAATATAGTGATAGGCTCCTCGCTCTCCTCCAAGGTCTTTCTTAAAAAGCTCACCGCATCAAGCTCGTGCTGTTTGATGGTTGGCTCCGGCAGCACCGCAGTGCCAAGACCGCTCTCTCCATGCGCCTCATCCGCAACAATGGGTGGCTTGACTAACGGGCGGTCTGCCCCTTTAGCCACAGGAATATCTTTTCTGCCAAGGTAGTCCACAACCGATAGAGTGTTGTGAAGGGTTTTTGTCAGCGTTTGGTTTCCGGCGACTACTGTTATACCTTTAATGTCTAACTCCTGCGCCTGCAAGGCGAGCACAAGTGCTATAGCATCATCAATGCCCGTATCTACATCAAGTATTATGGGTGTTTTTTTCATAAAAGTTCTCCTTTATTTTAATAATACCATTTTAGCATATATTCAAATAAAAATAAACCACAATATTATTCTACTATTGACTTAATAATGTATAAATGTTAGTATTTTTACATATCCAATTTATTGATTAGGGAGGGCGTTTACCTTGACCTTTATTTTAGAAGTTATCGGCACTGTCACTTTTGCTTTTGCAGGTGCGCTTGTAGCGATTGATAATGATTTAGATATGTTCGGCATTATTTGCATGGCGGTTGTGACAGCTACAGGCGGCGGCATGGCAAGAGATATAATATTGGGTAGCGCTCCGCCCATGATGTTTAGAAATCCTGTGTATGTTATGATGGCGGTGGTAAGCGCTTTTTTAACCGTTGCCATCTATAAGCCCCTCATTAAATCAAAATTTAAAGATAGTATTTTAGATATAATAAACTCATTGGATGCGGTGGGTCTTGCCATTTTTACCATTGTAGGAATGAATATCGCAATAGGTATAGGCTTTGAGCAAAACGGCTTTCTCGTTTGCTTTGTCGGCGTTTTAAGCGCTGTGGGCGGCGGATTAATTCGTGATGTCATGGTTAGCAAAACGCCTGTGATACTGCAAAAAGAGGTGTACGCAACAGCGTCTGTAGTGGGTAGTATAATTTACTTTTTCGGTCTTAAATATATGCCTAGCATAGCGTGCTCCACCATTGCCATGGCAGTAATATTCGGGCTTAGGATGTGGTCGCTAAGAAAGCATATAAATTTACCCTATGTAGAAAAGGACTGACATTTTAGACAGCTTAAGGCGTACGCAATATATCTAGAAATTTAGAGCGTAATTTCCAAAGTAAATTACACAGTGGAAGTTACTTTGGGAATTAACCAATTATGAAAATAGGGTGTATACAGATAAATATTTCTTGACATTTATCTGTATATGTTGTATTATAATTAAGCTTATTACTTATGCCGCTGTGGTGGAATCGGCAGACACAAGGGACTTAAAATCCCTCGGTGGCAACATCGTGACAGTTCAAGTCTGTTCAGCGGCACCAATTCTATCAGCATTTTTGTTGATTGTTCGAGAATTAGATTGTCCTTGAAGGTCTAGTATGCCTTCTGTTATAGGGCAGTCTTTTTCTTTTTCATCTAATTTTAAGCTGAAATTAGGGAAAAAATTTAATTGTACTTTGATTTCATTCGGATATACAATAATTTTATCAATATAAGCATCAATAATCTGTTGTATATTTTTAATATTTGCATTAGCTAAAAGGTTTCTAATCTTTGAAAAAACCACTTTTATGTCCTTCTCTAAAAACATTTCTTTTTTATTATCTTCAGTTAACGTTTTTAATTTAGTATCAATTATAGTTTTTTCTTTTTCATAGTTTTCAAGCTTTTCGATTAAAATTTTTGAGCTTGTTTGCATTAGTAAAACAATGACTTTTTCAATATCGCTATTAATCTGTTTTAGTTGATTTTGTAAAACTTTTATTTTACCGTTATAATCTTTGTTCTTATATAATAAAAATTTATTATATTCTTTAGTAATTGTAGGAATACAATCGTCATTAAAAACATATTCAGAGAGTTTTTCAAGAATACAACCCTCGATATAATCTTTTGCTATGTCTTTGTTGGTACAATCAATACTGTGTTTTCTATATCTTGCGTTACAGCCATAATAACTATA
>JAVWUR010000106.1:0-6938 GCA_036667055.1 Oscillospiraceae bacterium | reverse complement strand
AAGATATGCCCCTCTAATATCAATTCTGGTTGGATTTTGTGCTCGAGTATTAACGTATTGAGTTTGACCGCAAACGGATATAAAGTTCACCTCAGAATCAAAATTTGCCACCTCAAGTTGCTTTTGAAAGGCAATTTTTTGCGACACAACGCTTAGCTTTTCCGATTCTGGGGGTTGGTAGTAGACACATAGCTTGATAAAACCCTCCACAGTCAATTTTCCTTGTGAAATATATTTTTGGCTGACAGAATGTTCCATTGTGGTTTTTATAATTTTAAATACCGGTGCATCATAGTCTGCCAGCAAAAGCTCCGTCTCCACGGAATGTTCTAAAGCTGCCTCCAGCACCTTGGTTGTGGAAGCGGCATTGTCAAAAAATAGTGGTGTTGTCATGTTTATCCCCTCTCCTATCCAGGCAGAAATTTGCCTTATATAATGTATATTATTTATCCGTTAAAATATGATAAAGCACCAATAATAAATATATTGTCAATGGACAGGGGAGGAAAGAATGTCAAAAAAGCTAAAAGAGGCGCTGGCGAAAAAAATAATAAGCATAACAGACGAGAATATAGGGGATGAAGAGCTGATACACACACTGCTAGAGCAGGAGGTGTTTTCTATGGAAGGGGACACGCCAACCTTTGGGGAAAGTGCCGCTGATACTTTGGCACATTTTGCAGGCTCGTGGGTCTTTGTAATAGCCTTTGTGGTTATTTTGGTGGGCTGGATTGTGGCAAATATCTATTTTTTGTCGTCTCCATTTGACCCGTACCCTTTTATACTGCTAAACCTTGTTTTGTCCTGTATAGCGGCGTTGCAGGCACCCCTTATTATGATGAGCCAAAACAGGCAGGAGCACAAGGACAGAAAACGTGCGCAGAGCGACTATAAAATAAATTTGAAATCCGAGATTATTATTGAGGATATTCACTATAAACTGGACAAAATTATCAAGGAACAGGTGGATATTCACAATATGATTGATAAAAAAGAAACGAGACTTGAAAAATAGCTGCAAGTAGGGTATCATATATTAAAACACATAAATAAGGAGAATAATTATGGCTAATATATGGCACGATATAGCACCTCAAAGAATTAAAGCAGAGGATTTCATATCTGTAATCGAGATAGAAAAAGGCTCAAAAAACAAATACGAGCTGGACAAAGAGACAGGACACATTATTCTAGATAGAATTTTGCACACCTCTACACACTATCCTGCAAACTATGGCTTTATTCCACGCACCTTTGCAGACGATGGCGACCCACTGGACGTTTTGGTATTGTGCAGTGAAAACATTGTGCCACTAGGCCTTGTGAGAACTTACCCAATTGGCGTTATCACCATGCTGGACGGCGGCAAATTGGACGAAAAAATCATTGCAATACCCTTTGACGACCCGACCTACAACACATACAAGGATATCTCCGACCTGCCAAAGCACATTTTTGACGAGATGGCTCACTTTTTCTCGGTTTACAAGAACCTAGAGAACAAGGAGACGGTAGTCAACGAGGTAAGTGACGCAGAGGAAGCAAAGGCGATAATCAATAAATGTTTAAATCAATATGTAGAAAAATATTGTAAATGAGACGTAATCGCACCAAAATTATACCGATAAGGATATAGTACACAATGTCAAAGGTAATAAATTGTAATGTGTGACGAATTATTCTTAAAAGCTTGCCATTATTTTATCAATATGATATGATAATACCACCTTATACTATACCAAAGTAAATTAGGTTGCTACAATAAGGCCTTTGTTAACACATTGAGCCGTAACTCTCAGGTACTATGCTCAAAAAGCGTAGTACCTTTGTTATTTTATGAAATAAAATGGAGGAAGTGAAATGTATAAAATCGGTTTAGATATTGGGACAACTTCAGTGTGGTTTGCGGTTCTCAGCGTAGATGGCAGCGGCGAGGCGGACAGAATAATACGCCTAGGCACAAGAATTTTTGATGCGGCAGAAAACACCAAGGACGGCTCTTCACTGGCGGCACCACGTCGGGAGGCAAGAGGTATACGACGCCGCAGCAGGCGGCAGATACATAGAAAAGACAGAATTAAAGGCTTGCTTCAGGGGGCGAATATAATATCTAGGCAAGAGCTTTCGGAAATATATGAAAAGGGTGGACTTTCTGATATATATGAAATACGCTGTGGTGCACTGGATAGAGTGCTCACACGGGAGGAGTTCGCTCGGCTGCTTGTTCACTATGCCCAAAGGCGTGGGTTTAAGTCCAATAGAAAAAATGAGGCAAAGGACACGGACGGGGGAAAGCTGTTAAAAGCTACCTTGGAAAATCAGCAGTATATGGCGAAAAACGCATATCGAACGGTGGGCGAGATGCTTTTTAAGGACGATAGGTTTAAAGATGTAAAGCGAAACAAAGGGGGAGATTACTCCAATACATTTTTGCGTTCCCAGATTGTGGACGAGGTTAAATCCGTTTTCAAAGCTCAAAGAAAACTGGGAAGTAAGATTGCCATGGAAGATTTTGAAGAAAAATATTTGAATATACTGGAAAGTCAACGCTCCTTTGAAACGGGGCCTGCCAGCGGCCCATATTCCGGCGACCAAATTGCAAAAATGGTAGGCAAGTGTACATTTGAAAGGACGGAGGACCGTGGCGTAAAGGCAAGCTATACCTTTGAATATTTCAATCTCCTGCAAAAGATAAACAGTATGGGGATAAAATCTCAAGCAGGGAAAAGATTTTTGACAAAACAGGAAAAGGAACAGCTTTGCGAGCTTGCACATACCACGGAAAAGCTGACCTTTGCCAGAATGCGCAAGGAGCTAAAGCTAAGCGACAGTGAATATTTTACAGCACTTACCTATAGCGAAAAATCAGTGGAGGAGATAGAGAAGGCAAAGTTTCAATATCTGCCGGCATATCACGAGATGCGAAAAGCTTTCGACAAGATAAGCAAGGGCTATATAAAAGGGTTAACGGTTGAAAAAAGAGATGCAATAGCAAAAGCCTTGACTTATTATAAAACCGATGAAAAAATTCAAGGGGAGCTGGAGAAATCAGACCTTGAAAAACAGGAGCTTGAAGCTGTCAAGGGGATAAAGAATTTTTCTAAGGTGGGAAATCTGTCCATTAAAGCGATGAAAAGGATAACACCTTATTTAGAGCAGGGTATGGTGTACAGCGATGCCTGCACAGCGGCAGGATATCTTTTTACAGCACATAAAGACACAAAGGGACGGTATCTGCCACGGCTGCCAAAGGATACATACGAGATAACAAGTCCGGTTGTAAAGCGGGCGATAAACCAGACTATCAAGGTATTAAATGAGATAATAAAGGAATATGGAAAGCCAATAGGGGTTAACATAGAGCTTGCAAGGGAGATGTCAAAAAACTTTGATGAGCGAAAAAAGATAGAAAAATCTCAAAAAGAAAATGAGACTGCAAACCAAAAGCTGTATGATGAAATAAAAGAGATGGGCGTATCAAAACCAAGCGGACAGGATATAGTGAAGTATAAGTTATGGAACGAGCAGAAAGGGATATGTTTATACACCAATACGCCGCTAAAGGTTGAACGGCTTTTTGAGCCGGGGTACTGTGAGGTTGACCATATAATACCCTACAGCATAAGCTTTGATGATTCCTATAAAAACAAGGCATTGGTGACAACTCAAGCAAACAGAGAAAAAGGCAACAGGCTGCCTATGGAATATGTAAAGAGCAAGGATGATTTTATTGGAATTGTCAGGACATTGATAACGGATAAATATAAGCGAGATAAGCTATTAAAGCTTGCCATAACCACAGAGGACGAGAGCGAGATGAAGGAGCGGAGCTTGCAGGATACAAAGTTTATCGCAAGCTTTATGCAAAACTATATAAAGGATAATCTAGAGTTTGATGATACTCTGGGAAAAAAGAAATATGTCACGGCGGTAAATGGCTCGGTAACCTCCTATATGAGAAAGCGGTGGGGAATAAACAAGCTGCGAGAAAATGGGGATTTACATCACGCAATTGATGCTGTAGTAGTCGCTTGTATTGGCGATGGAATAATTCAAAAGGTGACAAGATTTTCAAAATATAACGAAAATGAATTTGTACAATCGGAGGAAAATCAAGAGTTTTTTCCAAGCAAGCATTTTCCTTTGCCCTGGAAAGAGTTTAGGACGGAATTGGATATACGCACCTGCAAAAATCCAGCGGCACTGTTGGAGGAGGTCAACTTACCAAACTATTATGGCGTGGATTTAGCCACAATACACCCACCGTTTGTGTCAAGAATGGTGAGAAATAAACAAACAGGGCAGGCACATAAAGACACCATAAGGTCATATAGAAAAGTTGATGATGAGATGATGACAGTGTCTAAAACGGCATTGCAAAATTTAAAATACGATAAAGAAAAAGATGAAATTGTTGGGTATTACAATCCATCAAGCGATATCCTGTTGTACAATTTGCTCAAAGATAAGCTGCGAAGTGCCGCTGGAGACGCTAAAAAAGCATTTCCGGAGGGTTCGGTCATAAAGCCAAACCCAAAGGGAGGCCCCGCTTCAACGGTCAAAAAGGTTAAGATAGTGGACAAGTCAAACCTCAATGTAGGAGTTAATGGGGGCGTTGCTGCAAACGGTGATATGGTGCGGATTGATATATTTAAGCCGGAAAATGATGGGTATTACTTTGTTCCCATATATGTTTCCGATTTGATAAAAAAAGAGCTGCCAAACAAAGCATCTGTAGCGTCAAAAAATTATGAGGATTGGAAGGAAATGCAGGAGGAAGATTTCCTGTTCTCCTTGCACCCCAATGATTTGATAAAGGTAGTGGCGAAAAAAGAAATTACCTTTACAAAAGTGTTTGAAAAATCAGACAAACCACAAACATACTCGACGAAAGAAGAATTTGTGTACTATAAAAAATCGGGCATTTCAGGTGCGACAATAACGGTTATAAATAATGACAACAGTTATATTATAAATAGCTTAGGCATAAAAACTTTAGTTTCGTTAGAAAAATATTATACTGATGTTTTGGGCAACATCTATAAGGCGGGCAAGGAAAACCGCAAGTGAGGTGGTGTTTAAATGGCGTACCGCAATGTTTTTGTTTCGTCAGCGGCAAAGCTATCGCTGAAAAATAATCAGTTGATAGTTTTTACCAATATGGAATATACCATCCCCATTGAAGATATTTCAACGCTGCTGATAGAATCAAGCCAAGTCAATGTTTCGTCGGCACTTATATCAAAATTAAGCGATAATGGGGTGTGTATTTTCTTTTGCGATGAAAAGCATACCCCAAATGGGGTGCTTATTCCTTTTAATGTTCACAGCCGAAAACTAAAGGTTTTGCAGCTACAATTAGAGATTAAAAAGCCACTCCAAAAATCAATCTGGCAGGATATTGTGGTACAAAAAATTATAAATCAAGGCAAAGTGCTAAAGCTTTGCGGCAAAGAAACTTATAAAGAAATTGTAAGCATATCGCAAAAGGTTCTTTCAGACGATGTTTCTAATATGGAAGCGGTAAGTGCAAGCAAATATTTTAAAGACCTTTTCGGCAGTGGGTTTTCACGAGGGCAGGACATAGCCACCAACGCAAGGTTAAACTATGGCTATGCTATATTGCGAGGGGCTATTGCCCGAAGCCTTGTGGTGTACGGGCTGGAGCCGTGTATAGGCGTTCACCATAAAAGTCAACTTAATGCGTACAATCTAGCCGATGATATCATTGAAGTATTTCGCCCTATGGTAGATTTAGCGGTTTATAATTTAGAAACCGCGCAGCCGCAAGAAAACGAAAATCTTTCCGTCAAAGATAAGCAAATATTGTATAATCTTTTGTCCTGCGATGTTGTTTCCGCCGGAGAAATCCATCAGTTATCTTATGCGATTGAACGCACGGTACAAAGCTATGTTGCATCCTTACAAAAAGGCGAAAAAAACTTAAAGCTGTGTGAGATAGTGCCTATTAAACAGCACGAATATGAGTAAGTTTATGAGAATGCTAGTGTTTTTTGATTTGCCGGTTCAAACGAAAGACCAACAACGCAGTGCAACAAGGTTCAGAAATTTTTTGCTGAAAGACGGGTATTATATGGTTCAGTTTTCTATATATAGTAGGGTTTGCAATGGGGCAGAGGCGGTAGAAAAACATTCCAAAAGACTTAATGGTATGCTGCCATCGGAAGGGTCAATAAGGCTGTTGACAATAACGGAAAAGCAATATCAAGATATGCACATTTTGCTTGGAAAGCCCAGCCCAAACGATATGCCATTTAAAGCGGAGCAATTGACATTTTTTTGAAAAAATGAAATAAAACTCTATATTTAAAAGGAAAATTTGTAAAATAATAAAACGAAAAGCCCCTAAAACTAACTGTTTTAGGGGCTTTTCGCCACCCTATTATACCATACCAAAAATAATTAGGGAACTACAACATATGGCTTTCAATTTCTGCGCTGTTGTTGATTATACCATACCAAAAATAATTAGGGAACTACAACATGATAGAGCCTGTTAACGTGCCTGTACAAATTATACCATACCAAAAATAATTAGGGAACTACAACGTCTTTAATCGCATACGCTATTTCTGTCGCATTATACCATACCAAAAATAATTAGGGAACTACAACAGCCCGCACCTCCTCTATTGGCGTTGCAATATTATACCATACCAAAAATAATTAGGGAACTACAACCAAGGCAGACAACACACAGGTGCCGAACTAATTATACCATACCAAAAATAATTAGGGAACTACAACGATACGTCTGTATATATTTTTGTCCTTCCGATTATACCATACCAAAAATAATTAGGGAACTACAACCCCGAGCCATAACCCCACAGGCGGCGGCGGATTATACCATACCAAAAATAATTAGGGAACTACAACACAAAACCTTATTTTGCAAAATGATTGATAATTATACC
>JAVWUR010000105.1:0-7031 GCA_036667055.1 Oscillospiraceae bacterium | reverse complement strand
TGTTTTAAGCGGAACATTGCCAGCTGGGCTTACCCTTGCCGCCGATACAGGTGTTATCAGCGGAACTCCTACCGCAAGCGGTAAAGCATCCTTTACAGTAAAAGCAACAAACAGTGCAGGTTCAGCAACCAAAGACTTGACAATTACCATTGGGGCTGCCACTACACCTACCCCTACACCTACTCCTACACCTGTGCCAGACAGCGGCAAAGAGCCACCAGCCCAAGCTGGCGGTCAAGATGCATCTGTATCTAATGTGGGCAGTGCACCGATAATTACCACAAAGCTTCTAAAGGACGGCGTAGTGGAAACATTTTACACTGCACGCCTTGTAGCAACCGGAACTTTGCCAATCACTTGGGAGCTTGCAAAGGGAAGTGAGCTACCTAAGGGGCTGTCACTCAACCATAAGACCGGTGTCATTAATGGCACTCCAACTTTAAAGGAAACGGTTAAATTTACTGTAAACGCCACCAATTCAGAGGGCAGCGTTTCAAAAGAGTTTACCATTACCATTGAAGAAAAGGCTGTGCCCGGCATAGCACCAAAAATTACCACAACATCTCTAAACAAAGGTGCAATTGGCGTTTCATACCTTATGCAGCTCACTGCAACAGGCGATGAAACCATCCTGTGGCTACTTGAAAGCGGAAGCCTTCCACAGGGGTTAAGCCTATCAGAAACAGGTGAAATCAGCGGAACACCAACCGAAAAAGGAACGGCAACTTTCAAAGTGAAAGCCTCAAATTCCGCCGGAGAGGATGATAAAAAGCTTACCATTATAGTTGAGGAGGAATCAAAAGTCCCCTCTGAGACTGATGCAAATTCTAACCAGAACAATAGCTTCCCATGGCTGTGGGTTATCCTCGCTTTACTTTCCTTAGTCGGGTTTGGCGCAATTGTGGCAATGCGCAAGAAACGTCAATGATTTTTTCAAGGAAAACTAACTGCACCTTACAAAAAGCAATAATTTCAATATAGCACAGAACAGCGCCTTTATCCTCGGCAGAGTAGCCGTGATAAAAGGCGCTGTTTTTTTGTCCAGTGGAGGATATTTTTATTATGGCAATGCTTCATATATGCCTTAATGCTATATTGATATCAGCCTTTTTTAGCACATTTTTTAGCCTGTAAATGTGGCTAGAAAAAACTTCATTTTTAATTTGACATTTAGTACTGTGCGTGATATGATAGTCATATCGAATATAATGGATTTGAGGTGAAGTAATGCTAACCATATATCAAGAGAATGCAAAGGTCTTTAAGGCATTTTGCGATGAAAACCGCTTGCAGATATTAGAATTGTTACGCAGCGGAGAAAAATGTGCCTGCAAGCTGCTGGATGATTTGCATATTGGTCAGTCTACCTTGTCCCATCATATGAGAATTTTATGTGACTCCGGCATTGTGCAGGCTCGCAGGGATGGGAAGTGGACGCACTACTCTATAAGCCCACAAGGGAGCGTATATGCACAGGAATTGCTTGTTAAATTAACCGAAACAAACAGTATTATCAATAAATACGACTGCAAATAAAGCCATCTTTTTGAGGTGGCTTTCTCAAAGCAGTATATATCGACACAATTAGTTTTATCAATTTATATCAAGGAGGATTTGTTCTATGCAGCTATTGCAAGATGTTTGGCTATTTTTTCAAAACCAAGTGCTGGGTATGAAATGGCTGAATGTACTCATTGGCAATTTGCTGTCGGCGATGGGGCTGGATATTTCCAAGAAAATCGGTGGCAGTGTTCAATTTTTTCTATACGATGTAGTGAAAATCACGGTGCTGCTCTGCGTTTTGATTTTTATTATCTCCTACATTCAAAGCTATTTTCCGCCGGAACGCAGCAAAAAAATCATAGGGCGGTTTCATGGTGTGCGAGCTAACATCATCGCTGCATTGCTTGGTACAGTAACGCCCTTTTGCTCCTGCTCGTCAATACCGCTGTTCATTGGTTTTACCTCGGCAGGGCTGCCCATTGGTGTCACTTTTTCTTTTTTGATTTCCTCCCCCATGGTAGACCTTGGCTCGCTTATGCTTTTGATGAGCATTTTCGGGGGCAAGGTCGCCATCACCTATGTGGTGGTAGGGCTTGTAATTGCGGTGGTGGGTGGCACGCTGATTGAAAAGCTGCATATGGAAAACTATGTTGAAGATTTCATTAAATCGGCAAATAGTGTGGACATTGAGTCCCCCGACCTCACAAAAAAGGAGCGTGTCATTTTTGCTAAAGAGCAGGTGCTGTCCACCTTCAAAAAGGTGCTGCCATATATTCTTGTGGGCGTGGGCATTGGGGCAGTCATTCACAACTGGATTCCTGAAAGCTACATAGTGGCGGTTTTGGGCAGCAACAATCCCTTTGGCGTTGTGCTGGCAACCCTTTTGGGCGTACCTATGTATGCGGATATTTTCGGCACAATTCCGATTGCGGAAGTACTGCTTTTTAAAGGGGCACAGCTTGGAACGGTGCTCTCCTTTATGATGGCGGTGACCACATTGTCCCTGCCCTCCATCATTATGCTGCGAAAAGCGGTAAAACCAAAGCTGCTGGCGCTGTTCGTTGCCATCTGCACCATCGGCATTATCATTGTGGGATATTTGTTTAATATTTTTCAGTATCTATTAGTTTAACAAAATTTTAGGAGGAATAAATTATGAATATTAAAGTATTGGGTTCCGGCTGCAAAAAGTGCAATGCACTGGAAAACGCAACCATCGAAGCACTCAAGGAGCTTCAAATGGACAGCCATATTGACCATGTGACGGACTTTGCGCAAATTGCTGCCTATGGGGTGATGACAACGCCTGCTCTGGTGGTGGACGAAAAGGTAGTTTCCTATGGCAAGGTGCTTAAAAAAGACGAGGTTATTTCCATTTTAAAAAAAGCGATGGGTTAGTGAATTGAAACCAAGGGTAGCTGTTTTCGCTTGTTGCGTGTACAGCACCAACAGCCTACCCGACAAATGGAATTAGCCGAGATTTTACCCGCTGCATATAGTCCTTATACCCTGCCTACTGTTAATAGTCGGCAGGGTAATTTGTCCTTTATTTTTTCTTCACGGGGATCTAAGTTTCTCCTTACTACCTCTCGCCCTGTGCGCCGTTTTTATAATCGGCAGTGTGTGCGGCTTTTCCGGCCAGAATGACTAACCCTTCCCGTTGCATTGGCTGCAATAAATTTCAATAGCTCGTGCCATAAATGCGGCGGTGCCAGTTCCGTTTTTATCGATATTTTCGGTGAACCGCACATCGCCTATATACATCTGCCCCAGACCTGCTAAGATTTCGTTGGTGCAGGCATAAAAATTAGCGGTGATATAGGATTGCCAGCGTGTCACAAGCGTCTGTGCCTCTTGACTTTCAGGCGGTAGCTTGCGGTTTTCGCCAAAGCATTTCAGCAGCTCTGTGCCCTCATCGTCCAACTGCTTCCACTGCTTTTCTTCATAACCGGCTGTCTTTTCTTCGCTCTCCTTGTAGGCATCAGTGTGCCCCCAACGTGCCTTTGCCTCGGCGGCGTACTTGTTTTTACTTTCCTCCATCTGGGTTTTATCAAATTGCTTAAAGCTCATATCCTTTTCTCCTTTCATGGTGTGTTCCAAAAGTGCAAGCAACCCCTCTAGGTGATTGCGCTTTTGCAACAACAGCTCTCTGTGGCGGGTCAATGCCTCCGCCTTGTCGTACTGTGGGTTTTGCATAATGCTTTTAATATCAGCGAGTGGAAAGTCCAGCTCTCTGAAAAAAAGAATTTGCTGTAAGACCTCCAAGTCGGCATCGTCATAGATGCGATAACCCGCCTGGGTCACTTGGCTGGGAGGCAGCAGACCGATTTCATCGTAGTAGTGCAGGGTGCGAACAGTGACCCCCGTGCGCTTTGCCACATCCTTTATTTTAAGCTTCAAAATTCTACCTCCTTTATAATTTGCTGTGTTCGAACTACAATACTTAGTATATACTATGACGTAGGGTGAGAGTCAACCTTTATTTTTTAAATTAAAAAATCGTCTTTACCCATTTTATGCTATATGTGTAAAAGCTACCCCAGATAACTCGCAAAAAAAAACAGTCACCACACTAACTTTTGGGTGCATACCCTTAGCGTGTGGTGGCTGTTTTAATTGTAACTAAACCATGGGGGTCTATATATCTATATTAAAACCCCTGAAACAATGCAAGACTTATCTTTTAAATATTTTATTTGCCAAATGCTGTAAAGGACAGCATCAATCCGCCGCAAGTATTGGCACTGTTGCCCTCATAGCCATACTCACCAAAGGTAAATTCTGTGATAAATGGAGTGTCCCCTGCTTGCTCCTTTAAGCTTGCGTAAACTTCATTAATCCTATCACCAATTGCTATTCTTCTGCCGCCGCAGTGTACCAGATGATATGCGCCTGCCGGTGCCGCCAAGTTTTCATTTACAATTGCCAGTGTAAGCCCTGTAGAGTTGATAAGCCCATCAACGGAGCCATCAAGCTGCATTATAGCTGTGCCAACTGCCATATTGTTGCCAATATTCATTGAACCATCAGGGTTCCCTGCCATAGGATGGCGAACTGCCACAAGATTTCCCAGTGGGTCTTTAACGCCTAAAGGCGCTGTTATAGCCGTCACTAAAAGGTTGCCGCCTGCAACAGCATCGTCGGAAACACCCGTCCATTGCTGATACTTTTTATTTGCCGGAATTCCATCAATTTCCTGTAGACATCTGTCACCGTCAAGCTTTGTGATAACGCCTACATTGGCTGTCTCCCCATAAGCGCCTGTAAATTTGTTAGCAAATGGTTTTTTCGTGTAGAAAAATGCTACTGCAACGCCGTCACCGGTACAAACTTTATCGGTATATACCTTCCATTGCCCTGACAAATCATTGTCTGCAGCACTGCCCCCAAAAAATGGAACACGCCCGATGACCTTTGTAATGCCCTTTAGGAAATATTCTTCCTGCCCAGGAGGCGCCACCATATAGAAATAATCAGGTGCATCGGTTCTGCCTGCATTTTTAAGTGCTTCTCTTGCTACCTCTTCCCCTGTCTCTACCGGACATTTTCCTTTTTCCTTGCCTGCAATACCAACTGTCATATCCTCGTCGCCTATTGCCAAAATGCCTGCAAATCCGTTGTCGCCTGTTACAAAGCCCTTGTCGGTAATAACACCCACAGAGGAGGTATTGCCAATTACAGGCACTTTAAGCTCCTGCTCAATGGCATTAATAAGCTCTGCTTGGTTGCTATACTGTGCGCCACTGTACACAAACGCCATCTTTAAATTTTTAACATCCTTTACGCCAAGGGCTGCCTCTTTACCGGCTTGTGCTGGGTTTGAATTTGTGCTGGTTGCTGTTTTTGCATTAAACATAATATTTCTCCTTTTGTTTATTTTTAAATCAACCGCCGGCAAATAGCGGCATAACCATCAGAATATCCCCATCCTTTAACAGGTAGTCCTTCTGCTTGCGCACACTATTTACAAGTGTTGAATATTTAACTGTTTCCTGCCCAATTCCCGTTTTGTCCAGTATCTGCTCTATTGTAATTTCATTTTCATCTACACACCACACGCCCTCTTGGTCTGTGGAGGGCATATATTTTGAAAAGGTGCCCAGCAATTTTACCTTTATCATAAAATCTCCTTATGGAATTAACTTGATATATTCCTCCAAGTCAAGCTCCTTTAGTATCTCCTTTGTGGGTATGCCGTTTTCATCCCACCCACGCAGCTTGTAATAGTCATCCAACATGGCGTCAAACTCATAGGGTGCTTTGCCTGCTCTGCCCCCCATTGTAGATGCCTGTAGCAATTTCGGCGGCAGGGTATCGTCTTTTCTTGACATACCGTCTCGCACATTTATAAGCCGCTGCAATGTTATACCACGCATAGACGTTTTCAGCATCTCCATAGTAGTCATTTTCATTCCCGTGGCAAGCTCCAATTCCTTGGTGATTTCCGTCATTGTCAAGCCGCCGTTATTAACCATAAACTTGCACATGGTAAGGTTATTATATAGCATACTGGTGGTCTGATATATGTAAGCACAGTACCCTGCTTGCTTTGGGTCAAAGCGCTCGGGAGGTGCTTCCATGCCACAATCTGGGTAGAACAGTCCAAGAGCACTAGCCTGTGGATTGCCTCTTTCGTGGCAAGCTCCCCTTGGAGTTGTTGCATAGTTTACCGCCAGCCCAAAAACTGCACGTGGGTCATGAGCAGGCAGGTCAAGGTTTTTCACCTCAACTGCTATGCCCTTCGCCTCATCTCCTATAATGGCGACTGCTCCCCTTATGCCTTTTTTAAAGTAACCGCCAATACCCTCAAGCTTTAAAATTTTATCCGTTAAAAAGTTCAATGTTTCCACATCATTCCACTTTGGAACCATCCCAACTTCGCTTTCGCTTAGCAAGCCTGCCTCATAACATTCGATTATAAACCCGATAAACGAACCCAGCGACACTGTGTCTGCTCCTGCCATATTTATCTTGTGGTTAGCAATAGCTATAGCGCCTAAATCATCTATACAAAGGCTGCTGCCAAGCATACCCAAGGTTTCATATTCAGGGCCATTCCCCGTTAGATGGGTGCCGTCCGGCGCTGTATAATCTATATGTCTGTGACAGCCAACAGGGCAATTTTGACAAGGTAGCGGTTTAACATTTAAAAATTCTGTATATCGTGGTGTGCCAATCATCTGTGCACCGTGACGCCACAAATCTCCACGCCAATATCTTATCGGCACGTCCCCCAAGGCTTCAAGGGGAACCATAACGTCCGGTGTTCCTCCGCCGCCCTTCGCCGTCTCGTGCAGCTGCCCCATAAGCTCCTTGGCATAGGCTTTTGAGCCTTCTTCATCTGCCAGTGCAACCTGCTTTGTGCCCCAAACTGCAATGGCTTTCAAATTTTTAGAGCCCATAACTGCACCTGCACCGCCACGCCCTGCAAAGGAGTGTCCATCACAGGTTATACAGGCGATAGGGTTCATTATCTCCCCTGCCGTGCCAATATTTATAGCATTAATTCGGCTGTTGCCCAGTTCTTC
>JAVWUR010000104.1:0-7203 GCA_036667055.1 Oscillospiraceae bacterium | reverse complement strand
GGCAGAGGGACATTTATGTCACGATAGCTCACGACTATGTTTTACTTCGGGAATTGACCGGAATGGTAGCCCCGAACACTAACAGACGAGATAAAGGCAAGCGGTTCTTACCTCAAGCGAATTTAGAAATATAGCGAAACCTTCCACAATACTATATATTCTCCTTTAGCTCAGCCGGTAGAGCGGCGGACTGTTAATCCGTAGGTCGTTGGTTCAAGTCCAACAAGGAGAGCCAAAGAGACAGCAGGTACTTTATTGTATCTGCTGTTTTGTTATCCACACAAGACCAAGTTGTTGGATTTGAACAGGCTGTCCAAATAAACAACCTAAATGGTTGTTTATCAGCCGCGGCTTTTGGGCAGAAAAGCAATGTCCAACAAGGAGAGCCATTCCAATATACACCTATGTAGAGCTTGAAAGAGCTGTCTACCCTAGGAGTATATTTCTTAGCTGTTTTTTTATCAGCTCTTTTTTCGCTTTTGTAGGCTCTATTCGTGACACCCCAACATTTATTATAGAGCCTATTTTTTTACCATAAATAAATTTTGTGTTCCTAGATTGACTTAAGCAAGCTTTAAAATACGCAAAAACTAAAAGATTATAAAAGTAAATATATCCAGTGTTAGTCAGTGCAATGTTTATTAATTCACAAATACATCTGGAGATGACCTGTGGAACATTCAATAATTCACAAAAATATTTCGACAACCTGTACTATTTGTACAAACATTGTGTACATTATGGATTTATTTTGTATATTATATTGAAAAATAATAATTGTCTGCTATAATGATAATAAAGAAATCAAATGTGCAACATTATAATGTTATGATAGCAAGCATATACATTGATTGTGGGTAAAATAATAAAAGCAAATAATGGCAAGGGGATGACATTAGAATGTTAGAGCAGGAAGCATATATATTGATTAAGGATAAAATAATTAAAGGCATATATCCGGCGGGTTCGGTGTTGTCGGAAATTGCAGTTTCAGAGGAATTGGGGATGAGCAGAACTCCAATGCGCTCAGCAATTAATAAATTGTGCAGTGAAGGTTTTATTACTCAAAAAAAAGGACATTTTTCAACGGTAAGAACTATAACACCAAAAGACATTCATAATTTTTTTGAATATTGCTTGATTGTAGAGGAATATGCCATTAGAAAAATGTATGAAAACAAGGAGAGTAGTGCATTAGATTTAATTAAGCAAGCGAATGAGAAACAGAGATTGGCGCTGGAAAATCATAACATAGATGAATATTATATTGCCGACCACGAATACCATATGGCTTTTATAAACTATCTCAACAACGAGGAGATAACAACAAGCATTGAAAATATGTGGGAAAAGATAAGCATGATAACCCATGCCGGACATCAAAATTTTAAAAAGGAAGAACGAAATGAAGCTGTAACTGCACATGAGCAGACATATGGGATGATGAACAATATGTCTCCATTGGAGGAGGTGCTAAAGCAAGTCAGAGCTGCATCTGAAAACGCCAAAAGAAGATTATTGCTGATGTAAAAAATGGTACTATTAGTACTATTTTTTAGCACTACTATTGTATACAAGATAAATTCATTATGAATTTAATAAGCTTGATATAGTGAAAATTAAAATTATAAGGAGGAATATTTATGGAAAATGAAATTTATGGCTACACGGGTAAACTTTTGCGGGTTAATATGACCACAAAAACCGGCACAGTTGAGGAGATACCACGGAAAGTGTACAGCGACTATCTAGGTGGGCGTGGCTTGGTGGCAAAGTATTGTTACGATGAAATTCCAAAAGACGTAAATCCTACAGGGCCGGAAAACAAAATATTTTTTGCACTAGGGCCGCTAACAGGCACGCATTTTCCGGCATCAGGGAGGTATGTTGTTGGGGGATTTTCCCCACACTCATTATCCTACACAAGGTCTGTGTCCGGCGGAGCATGGGGGGCAAACCTTAAGTGGGCAGGGTACGATATGCTTATTATTGAGGGGGCGTCCGATACCTGGCAGTACATCTATGTAACGGAAAATGGCGTAGAGTTTAAGGATGCGCAGGATTTGTGCGGACTATCAACCGAGGAAACGGAAGAAAAAATTATAGAAAAGCTGGATAACCCACGAGCAAAGGTTGCGACAATAGGGCCTTCCGGAGAAAAAATGGTTACCATGGCGTGCGTGCAAACGGAGAGACGGTCTGCAGGCAGAGGCGGTATAGGCTGTCTCATGGGGTCAAAAAAACTAAAGGGCATTGCAGTTTTTGGAACCAACAAGCAAAAACTTTACAATGAAGAAAGATTTAATCAGCGGTGCAAGGAATTTGTTCAAACCAACATTAAAAGCCCATGGTACGCACATTTCCATCCATACGGAAGCACTACCGGCTGTGATATGACCTACAATATTGGAATACTGCCCATTAAAAACTGGCAGATGAGCACTCACCCTGATATGCCAAAGCTTTTGGAGGAGGGTGTAATTTCAGAACATACAAAGGTTAAGGACACTGGGTGCTACAACTGTTATCTGCAATGCGGAAGTGTTCACGATGTAAAGGAGGGACCATTTAAAGGCGAAGGGTATGACAACCCGGAGTACGAAACCATGTGGGCATTTGGAGCAAACTGTTTGAACTTTGATTTTAAAGCAATTTTAAAGGCAAATCAAATATGTGATAATTGCGGCATAGATACCATGACAACCGGAACCTGCGTTGCATTTTTGATGGAGTGCTATGAAAAAGGCTACATCACCAAGGACGACATCAATGGTGTAGACCTAAAGTGGGGCGACGGAGTTGCCATGTGTGAGATAGTGCAGCAGATTGCAGACAGATCCTCACCGATGGGGGAGGCGTGTGCAAACGGCGGAGTAAGACATTGCGCACAAGTCGTAGGACATGGAAGTGAAAAATTTGCTATGCACGCAAAAGGTCTGGAGCTTGCGGCTTACGACCCACGAGGAGCAAAAGCCCACGGTGTCGGATATGCAACCAGCCCTATCGGCGGTTCACATCAGACAGGATATGGCATGGCAGAGATATTTGGGATGCCTGAAAAGGTGGACAGATATACGCCCTATGGCAAGGGGAAATATACAGTGTACTCCCAACGATTTATTATGTGCTGCGACACTGCGGTAACCTGCGGATTTCCTACCGGATTTACGCCGGAGGCACTCAATTTTGAAACCTTCAGAGATTGGGTAACCATGGCGGCAGGACCTATGGACAGCATGGCAACTAAA
This sequence comes from Oscillospiraceae bacterium, assembly GCA_036667055.1. Lineage (GTDB taxonomy): Bacteria > Bacillota > Clostridia > Oscillospirales > Ruminococcaceae > RGIG3102. Next base: position 3,955 of record JAVWUR010000104.1, on the reverse strand, counting down.
GAGACAATGTTTGATGCATTTGACCGCATATTTAATGTTGAAACGCTCATCAATATAAGACATGGAGTGGGGGATGAGAGCAACGATTTGCCAGACAGACTTAAGGAGGAGAAGATGCCGGATGGTTACGCAAAGGGCAATGTCTGGGAAAGAGACATACTGATTAAAGAGTATTATGAAGCCCGTGAGTGGACAGAAAAAGGCGTTCCGAAAAAGGAGCTGCTGGAAAGATTAGGGCTTACACAGGCAGTTAAAGAGTTTTATTAACGGTAAACAGTTATTAATTTTTAATGATTACATAAGGAGCATATTATGAAAAACGAATCTTATCCTAAATATAGGTTTGTAGTGTTTGGACTATTATTGCTTGCACTACTGGCACAACCTTTTAATAATTTTGGACTTTCAACCTTGGCGATGCCAATTAAAACAACTATGGGGCTTACCAATACACAGTTTGGGCTGTTGTCCACACTAGTGGCTTTTTGCATGGGCGTGTTCGCCTTTGGCGGCGGCGCAATAATGGCAAATGTGGGCATCAAGAGATGTTATGCAATGGCACTGGGCATTATGGCGTTTGGCGGAATAACATTAGGGCTTGCCGCAACCATATCCAGCTACCCACTTATGTTGGTTTGCAGATTTATCACCGGCATTGGGTTTGGCATGATGTACCCAGTAAAGACTGCGGTTGTTATGAAATGGTTCCCACCAAAGGAGCGGCTATTGATGAATGCTCTGACATTATCAATTGCCTACGTTGGCTTTTTCTTCCTATTCCAATGGATTTTAGGGATTTATGCCGGTCTTGGAGAAAATATAGGGCTAACATTAATGGTAATTGGCGGCATAGCGCTATTTGCCTGTATTATGTGGCTTATATTTTACAAAGAGGAACACCCTGGGCTGCCGGATTACGTAGAAAATCCACCTAAAAAGGAAAAAGTAAAGTTTACATTTGCGCCAGTAAAGGAGCTGTGGGCAAATAAATACATACGCTTAATGGCAATTGGTACCTTGGGGCACTATATGGCATGGGCGTCAATAAACACTTTTTTCCCAATATTTTTCAACGAAAAGTTTGCATCCATTATCAGTGACCCAGCAGAGCTGGCACAATTTTCAAATGGTATAGCAGCCTATATGCCATTGTCAGGTCTGATTGCCATTATAGCCGCAGTATTTATTGCGACTCCCCTTAAGAACAGAAAATTGTTTATCTGGCCATTGCAGATAATATTCCTGTTTGGCTGCATAGGCTCCATTTTGTCAACAGACCCGGGCTTTGTGAGAATTTGTCAAATTATCATTGGAGCGGCAAGCGCAGCATGGTATCCGGCATTTACAACACTGCCTATGGAGCTTCCAGAATTCAGCCCCACCAAGATTGGCGTTGCCATGGGAATTATATTTGGTGTAGGTAACTTTACACAATTCTTAATGGGTATTATCGGCGGAGGGCTTGCGGATACAATTGGTATGCAAAATATGCTGCTCATTGTATGTACAGTAGGCTTACTCATTGCTACAGTGTGCTTCTTACAGCTTCCGGAGACAAGAGGACGCAAGGTAAACTCTTACGATGAATTCAAGGGAAAGGGTATTAACGTTTCCGTTGATAAGATAGCGTAGCAGCATAGGTAAAAATTATATAATGCAGTTGGGGGAATAACTTCTGGCTGCATTATAAGGGGTACATATAATGAATATCATAATAAAAGCAATAGGAATTGACATTCCGGGAATTGCCCACGCAAAGGATAATATCTACAAAATAGCGATGGCGGAGGGGGAGACTGTGGGGCAGGCAATAAAGTCGCTTAATCTGCCGGAGGACAGCGGAATTTCATACATGCTGAACGGAAACCATGCGCCGGAAAAAACGGTGTTAAAGGACCAGGACGAGGTTATGATAATGCGCATGATTTACGGTGGCTAGACACTAGAAAATGAAAGGTCGGTTGAATTATGAATGTTCTGGCACTGGTTTTATTTCTTGCATATACTGTGTTTGTAGCCATACTGTCATGGATGGCAACAAAAAAAACAAAGTCCGCAAAATCGTTTTCAGCCGGTAATGGGGACATGGGCATGGCGGTAGTCGTGCTGTCATTGGCATCCTCATTCACATCAGCGGCAACCTTGATGGCAATGCCGGGGTATGTTTATCAAGCGGGCTTATCAGGCATTATTTATTTCAATATATTTCAAACAGCAGGACTTCTAGTCGGGCTTATGGTGGTGGGTCGCAAGGTGCGTTCATCAGACATGGTGGAGACAACAACCTCCATTCCTCAATGGCTTAGACAACATTATAATTCCAAAACCATAGGCCACTTTTTTGCACTACAAAGCGTTTTCCTAATTACCTTTATGGTGCTTGTGGTTATGCTTATGGCGGATATGATGAGCGGAGTATTTAAGATGGACTATTCACTGGCAGTGGTGTTAACCGCAGTGTATGTCTTTGCCTACTCGCTAGTTGGCGGCACATACGGACATGGTTGGGTAGGTCTTGTGCAGTCCATTATCATGATTGGAATTGTTATTTGGATTGTGTTTATATCGGTACCCGATGCCCAAGCTTGGAACGCATTTGTACCGGCGATTTTGGCGGAGGATAAGTACTACTTCTCAGTGGTTAACCCTAACAGCCTGATTTTCCAAGATTACTTTACAGTGTTTTACTGCGCTTTTATTATGGGATTTTGCAACATTTTTCAACCACATATTTTCAGCAAAGCATTGTACCTGAAAAAGGGGAAATCGTGGTCATTAACGGTAGTTCTATCAATAGTTGTAATTTCCATATTCAATCTTATCTTAGTGATGGGCATGTTTATACGTGCAAAGGTGCCGGGACTGACAAACCTAGATACCGTCATGAACTATTACATTGTAAATTATCTTGGCAAGGTTGCAGTAGCGCTGATGTTTGTCACGGTTATGGCGGCGGCAATGAGCACATTGAATGGTGTCATTATAGGAATGTGCGGAAATATAGGCTCAGATTTAATTCCTGAAAAAACCGAGGCGAAAAAGTCCTTGCTTTACGTGAGAGGCATTGTGGCGGTGGTGGGCGTTATCGTTATTGTGTTGGCATTAAATCCACCGGATTTTCTGGCAGTAATTGGAATGTGGGGGTACAACATTTTGATGGCATCCTCATTTGTCCCCATGATTTGCAGTCTTTGGTTTAAAAAAGTATCGGTGGTTTCCGTTATGCTGTCATCGGTGGTGTCGATAGTTTTGTTTATTGGCCTAATGCTCAGCGGAATTACAATAAATGGCGCATGGGCGTGCGGCTGGTGTATACCGGCATCCATTATAACAGCATTGGTATCGGAGCTTGTCATTAGAATGATTCACCGCAGCAAGGTGAACAGTGTGCAGTAAAAGCATAAGTGAGAGGTGTAAGACTCTTGAAAGTGCGGACAATATTTTATAGGTAAGCTTTAAATACAAAAAAAGCAGTCAATATGTGCCGACCCCCAAAAGTTAGATTTAAAATCAACTTAAGGAGGTCGGTGCATTTATTGTGACTGCTTTTTATATTGAAATGGGTCATATGCTAGGGTACTTGGGTGGTAACTTGGGTTGTTAATTGCTTAGAACTCCATCTGTCAGGCGGACAATTCTTTTGCCGCAGCTTGCCACGGTGCTGTCATGGGTTATCTGCACAATGGTATTTCCATTTTGGTTAAGCTCCTTAAAAAGCTGTAAAATTTCCTTGCCTGTGGCGGCATCCAAGGCGCCGGTAGGCTCGTCTGCCAACAAGAGGGCAGGCTGTGTAACTAGGGCACGGGCGATTGCCACACGCTGCTGCTGCCCACCGGAAAGCTCCTTTGGCTTGTGGGCAAGGCGTGAGTCCAGCCCTACTCGGAGCAGACTTTCTCTGGCTAGAGGGGCTGCCGCTTCTCGGGTCAGTCCCCGTACCAAAAGGGGCCTCATAACA
>JAVWUR010000103.1:286-7243 GCA_036667055.1 Oscillospiraceae bacterium | reverse complement strand
GCAGGTCAAGACGGAAAGCCCCACAGAATTTACTTGACTGCCTTTATGGATGCTCGCAGTGGGATTTTTACAGGATATTATGTTACCACCGCACCAAGCAGCTACGCAACACTTTTAGCCTTGCGAAAAGGGATATTAGAATATGGCATACCACGCAACATTTATGTGGATAACGGTCGAGAATTTTTGAACTTTGATGTGGGTGGTTTGGGGCATAGGGCAAAGAAAACATATGCCGACGGCAAGGAAAAGTTTGAGCCGCCCGGAGTTTTCAAAAGGCTGGGCATTGAAATGACAAATGCAATTGTACGCAATGCAAGAGCGAAGATTATTGAACGCAGATTTAGAGATGTAAAAGACCATATGAGTAGACTTTTCGACACCTACACCGGCGGAACTGTAGTGGAGCGACCGGACAGGCTAAAGCACGTTATGAAAAAGGGCAACATCGTTACAGATGAAGAACTGATACAAGCTGCTGAAATTATGATTGAGGGATATTTTAACCATCAGCCATATAATGGGTCGGTGATTGAAGACAAAGGAAAGCCACGGATTGAGGTTTTCAAGGAAAACCGAACAACTATGAGAAAAGCAGATGAAGAAAGTCTTAACTTGATGTTGCAGCGTTCAACAAGGAAACAAACTGTGGGGCGAAACGGCGTGAAAATTCAAATTGCAGGAAAGACCCTTGATTTTACAAATGATGAGCTGCGTACTTTGATGGGCAAAGAGGTATATCTTCGCTATGACCCTGAAAACTTGAATAGTGTTAGGGTATATGACCTAGAGGATAGATTTCTTACCACCGCAATGCTTAAAACTACTCTCGGTTATGGTGCGGATAAGGACAGTGTTCAAGAGCAGATGAAGATTATACGGAGAGCTGAAAAAGCAACAAAGGATGCCCTATACTATAGCCGCTTGCCAATTGCAGATAAGAAGAGTGCTTTTGAGCTGGTTATGGCGGCTGCCAATGCCACAAGGGAAGAAAGTGAGCAGATTGTTGACCCAAAAATTGTTGAATGGGTGAGAGTTTGTGAAGAGCCGCTATTAAAAGCGGTTGGAGATATAGATTTAAACATTATGACAAAAAATGCAAGGCTGCATAGACAAAACGAAACAAAGGAGTAAAACTATGGAACGTATTTACAATAGCGAGCTACAATCAAGGCTGGAAGTCTACATAGCTCAAGGACATTCGCAAGAGGAAACTTCAAAGCTTATCGGCGTAACGGGTGGATTACTGAGTGCTTATCGCAAATCAAATTATAATGGGAATATTGCCAATGTTGAAAACAAAATTAAAGAGTTTTTTAAAATCAGTGATGCCGGGCAAGCTCAAGCTGAAAAGGCACAGGCATATCGACCCATCAAGAACTATATTCCCACAAGCATATCTGAAGAAGTCTACAAGATGATTGAATATTGCCAATTAGAAAAAGGGATGGTGGTTATTCACGGTGATGCAGGTATTGGCAAGACAAAAGGTGCTGAAAAATACGTTTTAGAAAACACAACAAATGCTATTTACATTCAAGTATCTCCTGCGTTTGGCAGCCTTGGCAGCTTCCTTAAAATTTTGGCTCGTGAGTTGAAAATACCTGAAACTCGCAGCAAGTTAGACTTAGTTTTGCAAATCCGACAAAAGCTGATTGGCACAAATAAGGTGTTAATTATAGACGAGGCACAGCACCTAAAGTTGCAAACGCTTGAAGAAATAAGGACGATGGCAGACCCAAATATGATAACAGGACACTCAGGCGTAGGCATCGTTTTAATTGGCAATAGCGAGGTTTATGACAAAATGCTCGGCAAGCAGGAAGCACGATTTTCCCAGCTATTCAGCAGAATAAGATTTCAAAAACTGTTCACCACAAAGGATATCACGCTAGTAGATGAACAAAGCTTATTTCCACTTTTAAAGGAAAACAATATGTCTAAAGAAATTGAACTCTTGCACAGTATTTGTAAAAGCAAGTGGGGAATAAGAGGGGCTGTAAACGTGTATAACAACGCCGTAAACAGTGAGGACATCAATTATAAGGGGCTGTTGACAATGGCTCGTACAATGGGCATTGGGCTTTTATAGGTGATACATATGAAAATTCAAACAAAGCAGCCCGTTTAAATACAGAGTGAGGACTTATTTATAATTTATATTGAAAGGAGTTTTAATCTATGGCAAGAAAAAAAGTATCTACAGAGCCTACCTACCAAAGCTGGAATGATGTGGACAAAGCTTTAAAGGAAATTGCCGATTGTGAGAGCTGCATTACAGAAATTGAAGTTGATATGAACAGGCAAATCAACGAGGCAAAAGATGATGCAGATAAAATGAGTAAGCCTGCAAAGGATAGAGTGAAAAAGCTGGAATTGTGCATTAAAGAGTTTGTTGAGGCGAACCGTGTGGAGCTTGATGGAAAAACAAAAATGTTGAATTTTGGTAAAACAGGATATCGCATAAGCACCAAGATGGTGATACCCTCTATTGAGGAGGCAATAGTTAAAATTAAGCAGCATAATATGTTAGACTGTCTCAACATAAAAGAAAGTATAAACAAAGATGTGCTTAAGAAATACCCTGTTGAAGAGATTATCAAAACCGGCGGATATCTAAAACAGACGGATGAATTTTGGTATGAAACCTTTAAGGAAGAATTGCAATAAAAGTGAATGAAAGGAGCAGCAGATGGAAAAGACCATTGAAAGCTGGCAAAGAGGTGCTATTTTTTCTAACGCTGGCAAATTGGGAATTAGCCGAAATAGTCACGAGGACGAGTTACATATTTTAATCGAAGGTTTAAGCGGCAAAACATCAATAAAGGAGCTAACCTTTCAAGAAGCAAATATTATCATAGATGAGCTGAAAAAAAGAGCCGTTTCCAGCCTAAATGCTGCTCCGGCAAAAAAGAAGGTGCACCCCACTGTGCCCGGTGGCGTTACTTCCCAGCAACAGGGCAAAATATGGGCGTTGATGTATGAGCTTATAAAATATGACACTAAGCCCGTGAAAGCACCTGTAGGAAAACGCCTTTGCGGTTTAATTAAAAAGCAATTCAACATAGATGCACCATTAAAAGAGCCTTTCAGATTTTTATCCTGCGAAAACGGCAGAGAAATGATTGAAGCCTTGCGGCATATTTTGACTAATGCTGAAATTAAGCAGTTAAGGTGTGGGGGAACAAAAAATGGATAGCTTGTTAAGAAACATAACTTTAAACGATTTGAGTGATGAATTAAAGGAGCTTGCTGAAACAATTGGCATAGAGTCATTCTATAAGCTAATAGAAGTATATGGCGGTACAGGAAGGCTTTATATACCAAAGTCAGAAACTATAGTTATTCCTCTGAGGGACAGCCTTATTAGGCGTGAGTTTGATGGCTCTAACTATTACGCCCTCGCAGAAAAATGGAATTTAACAGATAGGTATATTAGAGAAATTGTAAAAGAACAGAGCAAAGAGCTTAAGACAAAGCCGATTAGCGGACAAGTATCGCTTTTCTAAAGTGAAGCACTTCAATTTATCTGACCATAGTTAATAAGGTATAATTTTCTCAAGCGAGAAGGTTATACCTTATTTTTTATTGGAGATTATTAATATGAGCCAAGAAATGATTACATTGTACGGAACAATTTTAACGGTGCTTATGGGCATTGTTGGATATTTTTTAAAAAGCACCATGAGCAGGACAGAAGAACACGGAAAAGACATCCAGCGAATTAAACAAACATATGTTGAGAAAAAAGACTTTGAAACAAGAACTGAAAAGCTAACGCAGGACGTCTCGGATATAAAGGAAAATTTCTTAACCAAAGAGGACTTTTACCGCTCGCAATCAAACGTGGATAAAAAGCTTGATAAAATGTATGATTTGCTACTCGAATTGAAAGGAGCACCTCACAATGGATAAAGCACAGCTTATACAGCGGATGGAAGCCGGTGAGTTTATTGAAAATAATGGGCAAGTTTTACGCACTATCAATATATTGAAAGAAAAGTATGTGAAGCTTTCCACTGTGAGATATGCCCTTACTGACATCTGCGAGGGCGATATTGTTAAATCCATTAATTTTCTGGAAGAAGAATGTTACATAAATGTTAGAAATATAGAAACCCGAGAAAAGGCATCTATTTCAGATTTTCGTCTTGACGATTTAGAAGCAAAACTGTCGGGAAAAGGCATACGGCTTTTATGCTGCGATATTAAAGATGCCGCTATAAAGGTTTAGGTAGCACTATGAAAAAGAAAAACCGCAAGCACAGTGTCATTGATAACCTGTCAGAGAGCTTAAAGGACACAGTTGAGCAGATGTTATTAACAGGGTCAACCTACTCGGAAATTGTCGATTTTCTAGGCAGTAACGAGATCAAACTATCTGCTGCATCAGTGTGCAGATATGCACAAGGCTTTCACGCTAACTTGCAAATGCTTAGTATGGCACAGGAAAATTTTCGCCGTATGATGGATGAAATAAATAAATATCCTTCACTTGACACCTCGGAGGCAATCATAAGGATTGCAAGTCAAAACGTATTCAATGCTCTGGCACAAGCTCCACAAGAAAAATGGGATGAAGTTGATATTGACGCATTGCTGCGGCAATCAAATGGACTTATACGAGCGGCAGCTTATAAAAATCGGCTTGATATTCAAAACAAAAATGATTATGAAACAGGCTTTGAAGCAGTTAAGACAATGGTGTTTGAGGCACTGGCAAGGGAACAGCCGGATTTATACAAGCAGGTTGCTACATTCTTAACGGAAAAGCAGCAGGCAGATTAGAGGTTTATATGAGATGGTTTGTTTTACAAATTGCCCCGGGGCGAGAAATGGAAGCCGCCGCTTCCCTTACAAGGCAAGGTGCTTTCATCAAAGTTCCTCGAGAAAACCGAATAATAAGAAGTGGCGGCAAGTGGATAGAAAAGGAATATCTGCTTTTCCCCGGGTATGTGTTTATGGCTGGGGAATATCCACTACCTGCGGAGGATTATTATAAAGCTAAAGAAACAGTTGGAGTCATAAAATTTTTGGGAGTGGGCAAGCCCCAGCCTATTTCCTACCTAGAAGCGGAATACATATTGCTACTGACACCGACCACATCTGCACTTGAGCCGTCAATAGTGGCAATATGTGAGGATGGCAGCGTTGATGTAATTTCGGGGATTTTAAAGAAGCTATCCGATAGAATAGTTTCCATTGATAAGCACAGCAGAAAAGTCAAGGTAAAGCTGCCCACCTTAGAGAAGGAAAAGATTACAGAGTTTTCCGTCACAATCATGGAAAAGGAAAAGTTTTAAATCAGCTTTTAAGAAAAGATAAAATTTTAAAAAGACCGTGTTTTTTGCAAAGGTTGATTCGTCCCTTTCCAAAAAGATACAGCAAAATATAGAAAAAACCTAGCTAAATTACAGCTTGGAGGGCGCAGCCTATCCAAAACAGCCGTATTTACAGCGAGGTTTTTTGTTTTTACCACGAACAGCCCCTATGCTTGCCCTTAATACCCTTTAAATTCTATCTAAACTGTCATTGCGACAAACTTATCAAATATTATGCTATGCCGCCATAATGGCGGTTTTGCCCCAAACGATAACAAGGAAAGGAGTCGAGAGATGAAAAACAAGAAAAAAGAACAGAGCATCGGGCGGCTTTTTTCCGCTTTGAATGAAAGCAAAGAAGAAATTTCCAATTATGATAAGGATAATTTAAAAGATTTAAACAATCTCTTAAAAGATTATTTATATCGGTCTTGCGATGATATTCATTTATTATTGCAAAGGGAATTTGAGAGCGGTGCGGCACTTGTGGGTGAAGATGGATTGCGAAAAAAGCTGGGTGCTTTAGACCTTGAATTTTTCGGAAGAGCGTATCTTCCCCATTATTTCACTAAGCCATCTCCTGAATTCCATCATGAGTTAGACCGCCACTGGACACAAGGTGTGATGAAAGAAATTATACCTTTCACGAGAACTCAAGCTGAAATGATAAACACTAAGCAAGGGTGCAAGCGTGCCACCGCCGCCCCTCGTGGTCATGCCAAAAGCACAAACTTTACTTTTAAGGATAGTTTGCACGCAACCGTTTACAGGTACAAGCATTATATTGTTTTACTATCCGACTCCTCCGACCAAGCCGAGGGCTTTCTTGATAGCATAAGCACCGAGCTGTTGGAAAACGAAGCAATTATCCAAGACTTTGGAAAGCTTGAAGGAAAGGTTTGGCGTTCAAATGTTGTTGTCACCAAAACCAATATAAAGATTGAAGCAATTGGTTCAGGCAAAAAAATAAGAGGACGTAAGCATAAAAATTGGCGACCCGACCTTATCATTTTAGATGATATTGAAAACGATGAGAATGTCCGTACCTCGGAGCAGCGAAACAAGCTTGAAAATTGGTTTTATAAAGCTGTCTCCAAAGCAGGTGATGGTTATACAGATATTGTTTATATTGGCACACTGCTGCATTATGACAGTTTGCTTGCAAAGATTTTGCGAAACCCCGGCTACAAATCGGCAAAATACAAAGCTGTCTTATCTTTTTCCAATGACTTAGAGCACTGGAAAAAATGGGAAGAGCTGTATACCGACCTTTCCGATGAAGCTCATGAAGAGACGGCTAGACTGTACTTTGAAAATAACAAAGCGACAATGCTTGATGGTACAAGCGTTTTGTGGAATGAAAAGCTTTCCTATTATGACCTTATGGTTATGAAGGTGACGGAGGGCGATGCTGCCTTTAACTCAGAAGAACAAAACGAGCCTATTAACCCCGAGGATTGCTTGTTCCGTGAGGAATGGCTTGAATACTACAACGAGGCTGAAATTACTTTTCAGGGCGGCGACTGGCAATACTTTGGTTTTTGCGACCCGTCCCTTGGAAAGACAAAGAAAAGTGACTACTCGGCAATCATCACATTGGCAAAGCAAAAATCCAGTGGTTATCTTTATGTTGTAG
>JAVWUR010000103.1:0-236 GCA_036667055.1 Oscillospiraceae bacterium | reverse complement strand
TGACGTTGAACGCCGTCACCCCGACAAAATCATAACTGATATTTTGGATAAAGAGCGTATGCTACGCAAGACTTTTGGACACGGCTATACAAAGTTTGGCTGTGAGACGGTGCAGTTCCAATGGTTTTTAAAGGAAGAGCTTGCGAAAGCTTCTGCCAAAGCTGGGCTTTATCTGCCGGTGGAGGAGGTTCCTCAGTCAACGGACAAAACGCTGCGTATTCAAACTTTACAGCCGG
>JAVWUR010000102.1:0-7390 GCA_036667055.1 Oscillospiraceae bacterium | reverse complement strand
CTATATTACCGATGTTAGCCCCCTTGCCACGCTCACAGGGCTTGAAGAGCTTTACATAGCTTACAATGAAATTGAGGACATAAGCCCTCTTGCAAAGTTGCCTAACCTTGAAAAGGCTTGGGTGGAAGGAAACCACATAACGGATTTTACTGCGGTGGAGGATGTATTAGTGGAGGCAGATAATTGATGGTGCATATGTGGGTGGCAGTAGGGGGCAATTTTTTTTGAGCAGCTTGTTTTTTTCGGTGGTGTTTCGCCGCAACCTTGAGGAGTGCATACCCTCACCATATTTGGAATTATACTGGTGCTGTATCTTTTTTGCTGTGCCGATAAACTTTATTTGGGATATGATTTTACGCTTTTGCTGCTTATGGCGGCAGGGGCGTATTCCCTTTTGCGTACAATAAAGCTTAAAGAGTCAAACCCCTGTGCAGGCAGAGCAGTGGCGCAGGGCGTGGCGATATTTCAGGCTTTTTGTTTGGAAATACACCTGTTTACCCGTGGAAACGTGGTGGCTATTGCCCGATAAACCGGCAATCTTTTACCCAAATTCGAATGTTGATAAAATTAAAGATTATATTTCATCCCATCAATTAAACTGGTCGTCCTGTTATACGGAGTATATGGAAAACCCTAGATGGTTTAAATAGGAACGGTAGTAACACTAAAAGACAGCAATAGCCCGATTATGATATTGGGTGATGAATTTACTGTATTTTCCCAAAACAAGTTTAGAGATTGCAAAATCTTGGAAAATCGAAGAAAAGGTAGCCCATACAAATAAGTTGTTTCAAGACAGAGAAAAGCACAACCTGTCGGGAGTGCAGACTTTTGAAGTGATAGAATAGTAGTACAGACGAGGAGGTGAATACCATGGAATGGGTAGGCAGTATCAGCGAGGCAATTCGCTATATTGAGGAACATCTGACCGAGGAATTGACGGTGGCGCAAATCGCAAAGCACACGCTGATTTCACCCTTTTATTTTCAAAAGGGATTTTCCATGCTTTGCGGCTTTACGGTGGGTGACTATATCCGTCAACGCAGGCTGGCTCTCGCCGGCAGCGAGCTGATTTCCACCCATGTAAGGGTGATTGAGCTGGCGCTCAAATACGGCTACGATTCCCCAGACAGCTTTACAAAAGCCTTCACCCGCTTTCATGGAATTACCCCCACGGCTGCACGAAAGGGCGGCGGGACACTAAAGTCCTTTGCCCCCCTCACCATCTCATTTACTTTGAAAGGCGGTTTTTCCATGGACTACAAAATTGTAAAAAAAGACGCATTTACAGTGATTGCGGCAGCAAAAAAATTCCCCTATGACAATGCACAGGAGCAGATCCCTCAATTTTGGGCAGAGCATTATCACTCCGGCAAAAATCAAACGGTGTGCGGTATGTACGGCATCAACATTGATGAGGAAATGGGCGGAAAAGAGTTTGAATATCTTTTGGCAGACGATTATGACGGCAAAGCTCCGGTGCCCGATGGCTTTGTAACCAGAACAATTCCGGCATTTACCTGGGCGGTATTCCCCTGCATTGGCGCTATGCCCAGTGCTATGCCAGAGACAAATCGCAAAATTTTCACCGAATGGCTGCCCGCCTGCAAGGACTATGAATTTGCGGCTGGCTACAACGTGGAGATGTACAACGACCCTGCCGATTACAAAAACGGCGTACAGGACGAAACGTATTACAGCGAAATTTGGATTCCCGTGAAGAAAAAATAAAAAACAAGCTGCCCTGCCGATGAAACGTCGGTAGGGCAGTTTTCTTTTATTGCACAGATTTTCTATCCCAGTCCCACACCTCGTCAATCGAGTATTGAATTTTTTTTGCGGCTATGTTAAAATCATCACAAAGAGGGGTGTGTAACTATGTCGATAAAATTATTGTTTCAGGCTCTCGTAAAGTTTGTTTTTGGGTTGCCGCTTTTTTCCCCTACTGTTTCTACCTGTGGGCACCCTTAGTTATTGGAATGGTTGGCTCCTGATGGGACTGTTTTTTGTTCCGATGCTGCTGCTTGCGTGGGCAAGCCGATTGATTTAGTTATATGGGAAATAAAAGGGAGCGGTATCAATGATTACACAAATTACTGAGAATAAAAAGCAGTATTTATCGCTTTTGCTTCTCGCCGATGAACAAGAAACAATGATTGACCGGTATCTTGACCGTGGTGAAATGTTTGCACTTTTTGAGGGCGATTTAAGGGCGATTTGCGTTGTGACAAACGAGGGGAATGGCATTTGCGAATTAAAGAATATTGCAACTGTAACAGCATACCAAGGCAAAGGCTACGGAAAGAAACTGGTAGATTTTATCTGCAATCATTATGCTTCTAGCTACTCAACTATATGGGTAGGTACAGGCGACAGCGTGTTGACCGTTCCATTCTATCAAAACTGCGGATTTGTTAAATCACACAAAATCAAAAACTTTTTTATAGACAATTACGACCATCCTATTTTTGAAGATGGAAAGCAGCTTGTGGATATGCTCTATCTTTCAAAGAATTTATGCGCAAAATGAGTTTTCATCCAATTGGGATGGGGTGTTCCCCCTACATCTGTATTGAAAATTGACGGGACGATAGATGCTATTGATAAAAAGTGCAAACTATCTAGTCGCCTGTTTAAGCTAGAAAAGCTGACAATTCTGAGAATTAACTACTTGATATGTTGAGCAATGAAACAAAAAAAAGGTTTTCGTATTTATATGGATGGGCTGATTGAGAATTAGCTCATCCGTAAGAAACTACTGATTGAAAATGTTAGCTACACATGATATACTGGTAATGCTTGAATTTGTTTTAATTTTCGACATGATAATATGCGTGGGGTGCAATCGGCTTTTAGAGATTTAGTTTGAGAGCTGCAAACCCATTATTTTTACCGTCTGACGGGAGCCGAACGTGCATATATCCACAATTGACCGCATCGTTGTCCATGAAAAGACCACAAACGAGGACGGCAGCAAGAGCCGGCGGGGGGATATTTGCTACAAATTGATTTGTTAAGTAGGAAGTTTTCAACATTGCGTGGCACTATACAATACTATAATATACTATAATATATTATATGGTTAAATAATAATTGAATTGCTTTTATAAACGTGATAGTATAAGGGACAGGAATATAGGCTCGTTGTGGAATGTCAAAATATCCTGACCGACCTGCGTGTTCGGTTTATCAAGGTAACAGGACATTCTTGGGAGCAGCACAACGATTTTGCTGATTAATTGGCAAAGCGTGCGTTAGGTATTAGTTAACTAGGGTAAGCCAAGGTAAGCCCATGGATTTGCTGAAAGACTTTGGCTTTCGTGAGAAGAGCTTTACCGGAAAAGGAGGACTTTATGCATGAGAAAGAATAAAATTGCAGCCGCACTGCTTCTGGTGCTGTGCCTGTTTTTTGTTTCCGGTAGTACTGTTTATGGGGCGAGTTTGCCATCGGCTAAGGTGGGTCTTTCCTGCGAAGAGCTTCAGTATATGCAGAGTAAAAAAGTGCTAAAGGTTGCCATCATACCTAATTGGAAGCCGTTCTTTTATACAGGGAGTGAGGGTGACTACGAGGGACTTCCTGTGATGCTCCTCCGTCGTCTGGCAGAAGAAACGGGTGTTTCTGTGGTGTTTGTTCCGACGAAAACCTACCATGAGTCGTTGGAGCTGCTAAAGACAGGACAAGTGGATCTGTTGGGAACACTGACGGAGTATTCTAACCGATCGGCGGATATGCTACAGGATAGCACGTTGGAAATGATTCCGTATCTCCAAACACAAGCGGTATTGATACAGCATAAAAATACAAACTTGGTGAAAATACCCGTTGTCACGCTGGCAGATCTAGAGGGACGGCAGGAAGTGACGAAAAATAAAAATGTGGCTACTATTTATTATGAAAGTCCCCAGGAGTGCTTGAATGCGGTGCGATGCAAGCAGGTGGAGCTTTCGATTTGCGATAGCTTTACCGGTGCTGCTTGGATGCAACGATATGAGGCAAAGGATCTGCTGTCTATTCCGGTGGATATGACGATGGAGCTGGGCTTTGGCGTGTTGCCACAAACGGATAGCCGGCTCACCGGTTCTCTTCAAAAAACCATTGCAACTTTTTCTAATGGGGATATGACACGAAGCTTGATGGCAGGCAGCGATTATGGTTCGGACAACTTGATGGAATTCATCTATCGCTACCCCTTTGAGATTGTTTGTTTTGTGGCTTCCATCATGTTTGTAGCTGCCCTAGGGCTGATTACCTATACCAAGGTGAATGTGCATCAGCATCAAGCGCTCCAAGGCTATGAAGAGAGCTATCGACTTCTGTCAGATACCTTTGGTGAAGCGGGGATGGAGTACGATTATCTCAATGATACGTTAACTGTTTTTGGAGAGAATTCAAATTTGGACACGAGTCCAAGGGTGGAGGGGTTCAAGGAAGCGTTGCAGAATCGAACGGTTCGCATGGCGCTGACCGCAGAGGAATTTGAGCGCATCATTCTCGATGGTGCAGAAAATAGATCCTTTTCTACTGAATTTCAGTGTGGCGTCAAATCGGGAGAATGGGTTTGGTATCGGCTGATTTATACGGTGATTTGCACCACAGAATCTCATCGCCGTCCCATTCGTCTTGTGGGCTGCCTTACCAATGTTAATGCGGAGCATGCTGAAAAAGAAAGATTGCTACAGCTTAGCTCCAATGACCAGTTGACTGGATTGCTCAATCGCAAGACTGCTAAGGAGCGTATCTGCGCCTTGATGGAGAAGGGTCCGCCCCACACAGGGATTCTCGCAATTTTGGATATTGACTATTTTAAGAACTTTAACGATCAAAAGGGACATTTGTGTGGAGATGATGTGCTGCGCACCTTGGGGCAGACGGTACTTGAGATATTTGATCCGGAGGATGTCTTGTGCCGCTGGGGCGGAGATGAGTTTTTATTTTTCTTAGTGAATGAGCAAAAAAATGATGGCATTGTTGCCACGAAGATGGAGCTGCTGCGCCAGAGAATGAGCAGCTATCAATATATGGATGAGCACTGTCCAGTTACCCTGAGTATCGGGGGAGCGAAAAATTTCGGCTGTACCTTCGATGTCCTGTTTCAGCAGGCAGATGATTCGCTGTACCTTGCGAAAGAGAATGGCAAGGATCAATTTTGGCTCTGCGCACCAACGCAGCAAACCCAGTGAAGCCAATAGAAAGGAAAACACGATGAGACAGAAAGTATGTGGAAAAGCGGATGTTGTCTCAAGCTTGTATGAATATGCGTTTGTACCTGTGCCGCAAAATCAGCGAAAGAAAAGCCTAGGGTTGTTTTACGTCCTGACAGGCTATACCAGTGCGCTTTCCTGCCTTGTCATCGGAGCGAAAATTGGAGCGGCACTGCCCTTTTGGCAGGCCATTGCGGCTTGTCTTTTGGGTGATTTGGTTTTGATTTTGATTGGGACAAGCATGGGTATTCTTTCCTCGAAAACGGGGTGGTCTACCGCTTTTCTTTCACAAAAAGTTTTGGGGAAATCTATTTCTGTTATTTTTTCTTTGCTGATCATTATTTGCAGTGTGTTTTGGATTGGAATCAATGGCAGCCTTTTCACAACGATGCTGATCTCTGTTTTTCCGCTGTGGCCTGTTCCGGCAGCACTTACTTCCCTTGGAATCATTGCCGTATGGGCATTGTCGGCGACCTACGGGTGGAATGGCTTGGAAATTTCCAGCAGAATTGTTGTTCCGTGCTCTTTGTCATTGCTCTTGTATGCCATGGTGCAGTTGTTTATAAAAATGGGTGGGGTTACGTTTTTATTTGCAGCACCAACCAGTGTGCCCATGACCTTTTCGGCTGCCTCCACTGCAATCATCGGAAATTATGTGTTTGGCTGCATCATTACTCCAGATACCTGTCGCTTTGCAAAATCGCCGAAAAATGTGGTTTTGGTGTGCCCCTGTGCCTATGCGGTGGGGCTGTTTCTCTTCAACGTCTGCGGCGTGGTGGTGGCAAAGGCGGGAGGCTTTAGCGACTTTATCCGTTCAACGGCTGCGGTGGGGCTGATTGTTCCCATGCTGCTTTGCTCTATCTTTTGTCTGGCAACCACACAAAACATTAATGCTTATGGCGGCAGCCTAGCGATACAGAATGTTTTTCAGGGAACATCGCTGGAGGGAAATGTATCCCACAAGGTAACGGTATTTTTGATTGCGGGGCTGGCTGCTGCGCTTTCTGTTTCCGGCATTGGCACTTATTTAATTCCGGTGGTTTCTTCCTTTGCTATTTTTATGGTGCCGTTTCCGGGAATGCTTTTGGGCGAGTTCTTTTTCCTTGGCAACAGAAAAATGCCAAAGGCAGTCCAGTGGTCTTCTATTATAATATGGGCAATCGGCAGTTTGTCGGGCATCTTCTTTCTAAGCATAGGTTTGCCCATTGCACCCCTTTGGGAGATGATATTTTCCGGATTGATGTATGTGGCATGGGGTAAGTGGGTTGGCCGAAATGCACGGCTAGCGCTTGAATCAGAAATATGAGAAAATGCATCTTGAGAAGTGGCGTAAGCTGAACCGGCCCCCAAAAGTTAGACTACAAAATCTAACGATTGGGGGTCGGTTTTTTCACGGCAAAATATAGCTTTGAATTTAATCTTCATGTGGTAGAGTCATATCTATCAACAGCCGTCTCTTATGGGAAACTAGCGTTATCTGAATGAATTACCAACATTAATGTAGAGCAATGGCTCTGCTCTTGCCGGTTATCCCACATGGGGCGAATTGTCCAAGAGGAAATACAAAATATCACAAACCCTTATGTTGGGGTTAAAATTGACAGATATTTCATTATGCCAAACCATATTCATCTCATTATTTTGTTGTATAGCCCTTGCCCTACAATTGGTAATATGGTTGCTGGGCTAGCGCATAACAATTTAAACATATTCCATTTCTGCCCTTTGGGGATAATCAAGCCGCCAAACGGCTGCTAATTCTTTGGCGTTCTCGCACCGTCCAGATACCCGATGATAACTGCAATGCCGGCAACCTGCACATAGCCATATTGATCGGTTACCAGCCCTTTATAAAACTCAGGGTCAGTTGGTGAGCCGTTCAGTCGCAGATAGGCATTTATGGACGGCGCAGCAGCACCCTCGGCAGGCACCTTAGAGAGAAGAACATTCTGTGCATTTGTGCCGTCGGCACGGTTTTCGCTTTTCATCACCATATCCACACCGTTTAAGAGACTTTCCTTTGCCCCCGCCTTTACAATAGGGGTAACCACAAAGCCCACCGAAACGTCAGCGTTGCTATGGTTAAAAACAGTAACCGTATTGTTACCTCCGGTGTAGCAGGAATCGGGAATCCAGTCGTAGATGCGCACATCGGTGTAACGGTGGGTGTCGGGGTCCCATGTCCGAC
>JAVWUR010000101.1:0-7473 GCA_036667055.1 Oscillospiraceae bacterium | reverse complement strand
TAGATTTAATGTCCTTTAAAGCGTATACATACAAGCAGGGCAAGGCACAAGAGGTGGTTATTCCTGCTACAGGTCACCGTCTGGACGGTCTTATCACCAGTATAAACGAGGCGGTTGCCGAGACGGACGAGGCATTGTTTGAAAAATATTTCTCCGGTGAACAATTCACCAAGGAGGAGATTGTACAGGGAATTAAAAATGGCGTAAAGGCAGGGACAATAACACCGGTGCTGTGCGGCTCTAGCTCAAAACTAGAGGGGCTTGACCTGCTTATGGACGTGATAAACGACCTTGTGCCATCACCACAGGACATGGAGGGAACAGCCCTTAATTTAGGTGCGGCAGAGGTGGTATTGCCCTTTAATGAAAACAGTCAGGTTGCGGCGTTGGTGTTCAAAACCGTTGCTGACCCATTTGTAGGCAAATTGAGCTTTGTCAAGGTGCTAAGCGGCAATTTAAAGGCGGATTCCAATGTTATAAACACCACAACAGGTGCGGCGGAGAGAATGGGCAAATTACTGTTTGTCCGAGGGAAAAAACAATCGGATGCCCCAAGCATAAAAGCAGGGGATATTGGCGCTGTAACAAAGCTTGCCAATGCCAAGACAGGGGATGTGCTGTGCGACCCTCAAAATGAATATAAGTTTGGTGTGTTTGAATTTCCAAGCCCATCAATGGAGATGTGCATAAAGCCTAAAACCAAGGGTGAGGAAGCTAAAATTTCCGCCTCCCTCCAAAGGATAATGGAGGAGGACTGCACCGTGGGCTACCGTCAAGATGTAGAGACGGCACAGCAGCTTATCAAGGGTATGGGCGAGCAGCACCTTGATGTTGTACTGGCAAAAATGAAGAGCAAATTTGGCATAGAGGCAGAGCTGTCCGTGCCAAAGGTAGCATACCGTGAGACGATAAGAAAAACTGTGAAAGCAGAGGGTAAGCACAGAAAGCAATCGGGCGGTCACGGTCAGTACGGTCATGTTGTTATGGAATTTAGCCCCTGCGACAGCACGGAGCTGGTTTTTGAAGAGAAGGTTGTGGGCGGTGCAGTGCCTAAAAACTACTTCCCGGCGGTGGAAAAAGGCTTGCAGAGCGCAGTAAAATACGGAGTTTTGGCTGGATATCCGGTGGTGGGCTTGAAAGCTACGCTGCTGGACGGCTCTTATCATCCGGTGGACTCATCGGAAATGGCATTTAAAATGGCGGCAACTATAGCATACAAGGCAGGGCTAAAGGACGCATCACCTGTGTTGCTAGAGCCTATAGGCAAGCTTGTGGCATATGTGCCCGACACCAACACCGGCGATGTTATGGGAGAATTAAACAAGCGCCGTGGGCGTGTTCTGGGCGTTGATCCGGCAGAGGACGGCTTACAGGCGGTAGTGGGCGAGTGCCCTGCAAGTGAGATGAGCGATTTTACAACCTATATTCGCTCGCTTACAGCAGGGAGAGGACATTTTACCTTTGAATTTGTTCGCTATGAGCAACTTCCGCAAAATCTTGAGAGCAAGGTTATCGAGGACGCAAAGAAATTTATCGTCACAAAGTACGAGGAAGAATAGAAATATTTCGGCGTGTATCACGTTTTTCTACAATAGAGAAAGACTCACATTGTGGGTCTTTTTCGTTGTAAGAGGTAAAAAAGATAACATATGGGTAAAAAGCGGTAAAGTTGGAATAGTTATATAAAACTTGAATATATTTTATTATGTTTGGTGGAGTTATATATAAGAAATTAACAAAATTACTTGACAACTATATGGTTTATCTATATACTATATAAATACTATTTAAGCATAAAGGAGAAAAGTGAATTGAGCAAGGAAATTTTATTGACACAAGCGGGCTATGATGACCTTGTGCAGGAGCTTGAATTTCTAAAAACAGAAAAAAGAGCGGAGCTTGCCGAGAAAATCAAGATAGCAAGAGGCTTTGGTGATTTGTCAGAGAACAGCGAATATGACGAGGCTAAAAATGAGCAGGGGCTTGTTGAACAGCGTGTTATTGAACTTGAATATACAATTAAAAACGCAAAGGTTGCCAGTAAAGAGGACACAACCAAAAACGGTATAAATGTTGGAAGCCATGTAGTTGTCATTGACGAGGACAAGGAAGAGAGCATATACGACATTGTAGGTTCAACGGAATTTGACCCTTTTAACGGCAAAATCAGCACCGATTCACCAATAGGTGCGGCACTTTTAGGCCACAAAAAAGGCGACACAGTAGAGGTGCAACTGCCTACAGGGGCAAACCTCACGCTGAAAATTAAATCGGTAAAGTAATATTTTACAGTAAAAAAGGCTCATATAGAGCCTTTTTTGTTTGGTTACAGCCTTGTTTTATATGGGAATTTATGATAAAATACAAAGATATCAATATAATAAATAGATTATAAAACAAATTCAAATATATGAGGAGATAAAAAATGGACAAGCACACACCGAACCAAGAGCCGGAACAAGAGGTTTCACTAAGCGAAATACTGCAAATTCGCCGTCAAAAGCTTAAAGCCTTGCAGGATAAGGGACAGGACCCATTTTTAAAAACAAAATTTGATGTGACAAGCTATGCCCAAAGTGAAGTGGACAGCTTTGATGATGAGGCACAAGAGCGTAAGGTGGTAAGCCTTGCCGGACGTGTTATGTCCAAGCGTGATATGGGTAAAGCGGCATTTTTTGACCTGCGTGATTCCTCGGGCAGAATACAGCTATATATGAGAATTGACACTCTGGGAGAGGAGCTGTACCACGAGGTTTTGACATGGGATATAGGGGATATCATCGGGGTGACAGGGGAGGTTTTCCGCACAAGACGTGGGGAGATTTCCGTGAAGGTACACCAGATTGAGTTACTGTCAAAATCCTTGCAGCCACTGCCGGAAAAATGGCACGGCTTGACGGATACCGAGCTGAGATATCGCCAAAGATATGTGGATTTAATAGTCAACCCCGAGGTTAAGGACACCTTTATAAAACGCAGCCAAATCATTAAAGAGGTTAGAAATTTCCTTGATAATATGGGCTTTATGGAGGTGGAAACACCTACCTTGCACACCCAAGCTGGTGGGGCGGCGGCAAAGCCATTTATCACCCACCACAATGCACTTGATATGGATATGTACCTGAGAATTGCACTGGAATTACATCTAAAACGCCTTATTGTAGGCGGCTTTGACAAGGTTTACGAGATAGGCAGGGTGTTTAGAAATGAGGGCATTTCCATCCGCCACAATCCGGAATTTACCATGATGGAGCTGTACTGGGCGTACCACGATTTTGAGGATATAATGAACCTTACAGAGCAGCTTATGCACTATGTTGCAGGCAAGGTTTTGGGCGAGGGGGTAAACCCTGTTTTGGACGGCGTGGAGTATAAGGTTCACGAGCCTTTCGCACGGGTCACCATGAAGGACGTGGTGAAAAACATCTGCGGAATTGATTTTGACACTATAAATTCCGACGAAGAAGCGAGAGCCTTGGCAAAGGAAAAGCACCTTGAATTTCCTGAGCACTTTAGAAAGGGCGAGATACTGAACTTGTTCTTTGAGGAATATTGTGAGAGCACATTAATACAGCCCACATTTCTTATGGGACATCCGGTGGAGATTTCTCCACTGTCCAAGAAAAATGCCGCTGACCCTGCATACACCGACCGCTTTGAGCTGTTTATCGGCGGCAGGGAGTATGCCAACGCATTCAGCGAGCTGAATGACCCTATCGACCAAAGACAGCGTTTTGAATATCAAGAGTTCTTGAAGGCACACGGAGACGATGAGGCAAGCGGAATTGACGAGGATTTCCTCAACGCACTGGAATATGGTATGCCACCAACGGGGGGCATAGGCATTGGCATCGACCGTTTTGTTATGCTGCTAACCGGCTCTTCCTCAATAAGAGATGTACTTTTGTTCCCTACAATGAAACCCATTAAGGAATAGTTTTATGAAAATTATGGGGGTAGATTACGGCGAGAGCCGCACGGGCATAGCACTGAGCGATGTGACAGAGTTTTTGGCAAGCCCTGTTTGCACTATAAAGGAAAAGAATACCCTAAAAGCTATCGAAAAGGTCGCCGAAAAAGCGGTGGAGCTTAAAGCGGAGATGATTGTCATTGGACATCCGTTGAATATGGACGGCTCTCGTGGCGAGCGGGCACAAAAGTGTACCTTTGTGCGGGATGAGGTTGAAAAGCTGGTAGATGTCCCCGTTGTGATGTGGGACGAGCGAGCCACCACCAAAACCGCCCTTAATATTTTAAGCGACAATGGCACCTATGGCAAAAAACGCAAGGATGTATTGGACGCAGTGGCGGCGACTGTGATACTGGAAAATTTTTTGCAGTACCGCAAAAACCACCGAGAGTAAAAATTGCGCTGTCAGTACCGCAAAAACCACCGAGAAAAAGGTGCAAAGAATAGAAAAAAACACACAGGCATGGTAGGTAAGGGCCTGTGTGTTTTTCATATACAGAAGGGTAAAAATGGCGCTATGTCAGCGGTTGGGAAGTGCGCCTAAAAAGCTGCTAGGCTCACCCTTTAGCGGTGGGTGCGGCAAGGGGGCAAGCAAGAGAATAGCTAGGTTAGAAAAGGTAAAAAATTCTGTTTTAAAGTAAAATTAGGTAGCCTTACATTGTTGCAATTGGGTAGTAATTGATATATAATTAGACTGTAATTTAAAAATAAATTGGTTAGGGGTGAGGGGCTGACGAACAAGTCACTGAGATACAGCTATAATGTTTTGGGCTTTTCAATCATAGTTTTCCTCAGCTTGCGCCAAGGGGCTTCCTCACTGTTTGTCACATTGGGGGCAGATAAAAACTTGAATGTATGGCTGTTGTGCAACATATTTGCACTTATAGTTTCCTGCCTTATTCCTGCCATTATGCTGGAACGTATGCTGGGCGTTCACCCTAAAATGTTTAAAAAAGCCAAGCTGCGCCCCAGCCTAGCATTGGTGGGCTACAGCTATTTTTTAATAACGCTGGTTTCCGCTGTAAATAGTATGGGGCTATCCTTGCTGCGCAAGCTTGGCATTGAATTCACAAACGTAAGCTTACAGCCAATGGACAGCTTTTTGACATTTATATTATATTTTACATTGCTCTGCGTTGCCCCAGCAGCGGTGGAGGAGATATTTTTGCGTGGCTATGTGCTAAATATGCTGCGCCCATATGGTCAAACCTTTGCGGTGGTAGCTTCCGCTATCTGCTTTACCTTTATGCACTCACAGGTGCAAAACATAATTCCAATATTTTGCTGCGGTGTGCTGCTCGCTTGTATATATCTTTTGACAGAGAGTATTTGGGTTTGTATGCTGCTACATTTCTGCAACAATGCAATATCCTTTATTGTTATGTATGTCACTCAAACGGTAGGGGGGCTTTCGGCGCTGTCCTTTGTTGTGTACCTCAACATTTTTGTGATTATTGTGGGGATAGTCAGCCGTGGATATCTCCATAAAATTAACTTTAGGATGTCCGGTATGCTAAAAAGCGATGATAAAATCGAGAAAAAAATTATTGCCCTTGTAAAAAGCCCCATAGCGATGTTGGCGCTATTGTGCTTTGTCGCCATGACGGTAGGACAGTTATATATGGAGATTATAAAATAAATATGACACACAGAGATTACATGGAAAAGGCACTGGAACTGGCACAATTGGCGTATAATGAGGGAGAGGTGCCGGTAGGGGCTATCATAGTGAAGGACGGAGAAATTATAGGTAGCGGGTCAAACAAACGCCAGACCGGAAAAAACGCCCTAGCCCACGCCGAGATTATTGCCATTGACAGCGCTTGTAAAACATTGGGAAGCTGGAGACTGGAAAGTTGTACTCTCTATGTGACACTAGAGCCTTGCGCTATGTGTGCAGGCGCCATTATAAACAGCCGCATAAAAACGGTAGTGTTTTCGGCGGTTGACCCAAAAGCCGGAGCGTTAGGGGGGCTGTGCGACCTATCATTGCTGCCCTTTAACCACAAACCGGAAATAATTATTGGGGTTATGGAGCAGGAGAGCCGACAGCTACTGCAAAGCTTTTTCAAACAATTACGAGAAAAGAAGGATAGTGAGCGGTATGGAAGTAAACAAGATTGAGCTTGTAAATTCAATGTCATATGCACTGGATTTTTTGGAGGTGGGGTTACATCAAAATATAACAAACCACAATCGACGAGTCACGGTGATTTCCCTTAACATTGGCAAAAAGCTAGGGCTAAGTGACAATGAGCTGGTGGATTTATACAGCTATTCTATGTTTCACGACAACGGGATAACCTATAAAATATATTCAAATATAAAGGAAAATGGCAGTACAATAGAAAATCTTAGCAACCACTGTGAGGTGGGGGAAGAAAATTTAAGATTGTTTCCGTTTATACAAAAACGAGAGAATATAATTCTTTATCATCACGAGTGTGAGGATGGCAGCGGCTTTTTTGGCAAAAAAGGGGAGGAGATACCCCTGTTTTCCAAGATAATTCATCTGTCGGATATGACGGAAGTGTGGTATAGACAGACGAATAGCAAGCGAGAAACTCTTGAATACATAAAGGAAAACAGGGGTAAGACATTCTCAAAAAAACTATGCGATATACTTTTTGACCTAGGGCGTCACACTGCATTTTGGCTGAGCTTGGACGATGTTTTTGTCAAGGAGGAGCTGTTGCGGCTGGTTCCGCCAAATTCCTACAATATGAATATGGACAACTTTTTAAATGTGGCACATATGCTCAGTAATATAATAGATGCAAAATCTCCCTTTACCTTCAGTCACTCGGAGGGGCTGGCGGAAAAGGCGTCAGCAATGGCGGTTTTCTATGGCTATGACCCACTTAAACACACAAAATTTGTGATTGCGGCGTATCTTCACGATATAGGTAAGCTGGTTATACCCAACGAGATAATAGACAAACCCGGCAAACTGGACGAGAGAGAGTTTGATATAATCAAATCCCACACCTTCTATACCCGCAAGATATTAGAGGGGATTAAGGGGCTGGAGGACATCTGTGAATGGGCGTCCAACCACCATGAAAAGCTTAATGGAATGGGCTATCCATATGGCATGAGCGCAGAGAGTTTAAGCCTTGAATGTCAGCTTATGACCTGTCTTGACATCTATCAGGCGCTTACAGAGAAACGCCCATACAGAACCCCTGCAACCAAGAATGAGGTCATGAGGATATTTTCCCGAATGATAAATAGCGGTGAAATAAATGGAAAACTGGCAAGAGATGTGCTAGAGGTGCTGGCAAGAAAAGAAAATTGCAGCAGCGGCATAATGAACAGGGCAGGATAGGCAAAAAAAAGCAGGATAGGCAAAAAAATACAGGATAGGCAAAAAAAGGCAGGCTAGGCAAAAAAGACAGAATAGGCAAAAAAAATACAGGATAGGCAAAAAAAGGCAGGCTAGAGAACGAAAATGTTCAATAGTCTGCCTTTATTTTACTGCTCGCTTAGCTGTATGATGTTTC
>JAVWUR010000100.1:0-7514 GCA_036667055.1 Oscillospiraceae bacterium | reverse complement strand
CCCAGCTCTTTTTCAAACGCCTCAATCATCCCATCTAAGCAGTAGGCACTGCCTAAAACCACGCCGCTGGCAATGCTTTGGTCGGTGTTTATTCCAATGGCGGTTTTGGGGGTTTTAAGAGCATTTTCCACCGATAGTCCGGTTTTTTCGCCCAATGCATGCATACTTATAAAAACGCCGGGAATTATAGACACACCGCAGATACACTCGCCTATATCCAAGGCTGTCACCGTGGTGGCGGTGCCCATATCTATAACGATAGCAGGCAAGGAATAGCGAGCCTTTGCTCCCATGCACCCAGCTACTATGTCGGTGCCGACCTCCTGTAAATTCCCACACCTTACCTGCAGTCCGCAAAGGCTATCGTTTTTAAACAGCAAGGGCGTGACAGAAAATAGCTGTGCCATGGCGCAGGTTAGCTCACAAGCGGTGTTTTGAGCAACACAGCACAGCACACAGCCGCTGATACGAGAAAAATCAATGTGAAAAAGCTCCATTTTATCCTGTAAAAAAGGCAGATATTCAGCCCCTGTCAACCCCTTTGTGTAGGTAAAACGATGGGCGGTAACGGGCGTTTCACCCTCAAAAACCCCAAACACTATGTCGGTGTTGCCAACATCAAAGCAGATAATCATAATGACCTCCGAAAAATTAAATTTCATTTTAGATATTGTAACATAAAAGCACTTTAAAAGTATATATTTAATTTTAAAACATAAAGATTATATAGAAGATAATCTACACAAAATATTAGGAGGGTAGCTATGTTTGTTCTCACTGTGAATAAGCGAAAGGTTGGCAGAGTTGTGGCGGCAGTTGTTGGCGTTGTGGTAATTGGCATTATTGGGGTTGGAATAAGGGGCTTTTTCGTTAGGGATGCGGACGTGTCGGCACAGCCTAAAAAGCAAAAGCTTCACACCACCGAGGATATGGTAAAGTACATTGAGGAAAAAGGATATTGTGCAGATGTGCAAACTGCGCAGGTAGCTCAGGTGGAGATACCAAAGAAATTTGATGCAAATTTTGTGGGGTTTAACGAAAAAATCAAAGAGACAGATGGGCTGAGCCTTGAAAAATATAAGGGAGATAAGGTCAACAAATGGACATTTGACATTATCGATTATGACAAGTCGGGAAAGGGCGAGGGAAAAGCCGCAGCGGTATTGCTGATAAAAAAGGAAAAACTGGTAGGTGCTTACATTTTAGAACAGCCGGGAGGTATAGCAAAATCCATGACAAGAGAAAATAAACAGCCAACACTGTAAATATGTCTTTTAATAAAACATCTTTTGTAGTATACTTAATAATAGTTAGATATAGTTAAATATATAAAAATACTATTACAGTATTACAAAGGATGTTTTATGCAGATTAGACTTGACAGATTTATAAGCGAGGCGGGGGCGTTGCCACGTCAGGAGGCAAAAAGGCTGGTTATGACCGGTTGTGTGACCGTAGATGGTGTTGTGGTTAAAAAATGCGACAGCAAAACAGACATTGAAAGTCAGGTTAAACTAAATGGCAAAATAATGAAATATGAGACATTTGTATATATTATGCTAAATAAGCCAAAAGGTGTTGTAAGCGCCGGCAAAGATAAAAATGATGTCACAGTAATCGACCTTGTGTCAGACCAATATCCTAAAAGAGAATTATTTCCTGCCGGTCGCCTTGACAAGGATTCCACAGGCTTTGTACTTTTGACAGATGATGGGCAGTTTGCTCACGACATTTTAGCGCCAAAAAAGCACGTGGAAAAAACTTATATCGTCACGGTGGATTGTCCCATAGATGACAATATTGTGGAAAAGTTTAACAGTGGTGTGACTTTGGCAGATGGCACAGAGCTTAAAAGTGCTGTCTTGGAGCGATATCAAGGCGATAATGTTGTAAAGGTGGTGCTAAAGCAAGGGGTGTATCACCAGATAAAAAGAATGTTTGGGGTTTTTGATATAGGAGTAAATGAGCTGCACCGCACAGCAATAGGTGGGCTTAGCCTAGATGAAGCTTTGCAGCCGGGGGGATTTAAACAGCTTACAGACATGGAAATAAAACAAATTTATAACAAGTAATTCAGTCAATTTACAG
The DNA here is from genome assembly GCA_036667055.1 of Oscillospiraceae bacterium. GTDB lineage: Bacteria > Bacillota > Clostridia > Oscillospirales > Ruminococcaceae > RGIG3102. Next base: position 5,426 of record JAVWUR010000100.1, on the reverse strand, counting down.
AATGTTAAAACAATTGACACATCAAAAATATATAATAATAAGTACATTCTGAGAGTGCATATTGCATTTTGCACATAAAACTTTAAAAATATTGTAAAAAAATGTTGCATTATATAAAAATATTGTGTAAAATATAAATGATTATACTGTAGTATTGTGTAAAATAACAATAAATGATAGATTAGGAGCGAATTATGTCAAACAGGATGTTTCAAGGCGTAATATACCAGATGAAGGACGCCATAGGCAGAATAGTTGGAGTAACAGACGAGATGGGCGTTATCATCGCTTGCAGTGAGCTAGGACAGATTGATAGCATGAAGGACGGCGTGCAGGCGGAGAGAATGGCAAACAGCCAAAGCTTTGTCCGTGGGGGATATACCTTCAAGGGCTTTTCCAGCAGCAAGCGAAATGATTTTTATGTTTTTGTCGAGGGTACCGACGATATGGCAGATAAGTTCGCAGCAATGCTGGCTATCGCCGCACAGAGCCTAAAACAATTTCATGATGAAAAATTTGACAGGCTTAATTTCATAAAAAATGTAGTGATGGACAACATCATGCCGGGTGATATCTATGCAAAGGCAAGAGAGATGCACTTTGCCACCGACATACCTCGTGTTGTGCTGATTATTCGTGTCAGCCAGCAAAAGGATATGTCCACCTTTGACGTGGTGCAAAATCTTTTTCCGGACAAGCAGAAGGATTTTGTGTTCAACACCAGTGAGACGGACACAGTGTTGATAAAAGAGCTTAAAAAAGGTATTGAAACAAAGGATATCGAAAAGCTTGCAGCGTCCATTGTTGATACACTTAATGTTGAATACTATATAAAATCAACTATTGGTATAGGCACACAGATAGTTAACATCAAGGATTTGGCGAACAGCTTCAAGGAGGCGCAGATAGCTCTAGAGGTGGGAAAGGTTTTTGACACCGAGAGAACCATTGTCAATTACGAGCATTTAGGGGTGGCAAGGCTGATATACCAATTGCCCACAACTCTTTGTGAGATGTTCTTAAAAGAGGTGTTTAAGCAGGGGTCTATCGAAAGCTTAGACCAAGAGACTCTCTTTACAATACAAAGCTTTTTTGAAAATAACCTAAATGTGAGCGAGACTTCAAGAGGGCTGTTTGTACACAGAAATACATTGGTTTATCGTCTTGAAAAGATTAGAAAAATAACAGGGTTGGATTTGAGAGAATTTGACGATGCAATTGTGTTTAAGGTTGCATTGATGGTCAAGAAGTATCTGCAATCCAGTCAAGATAGGTTTTAAAATTGTCGCCCCGTGCTATAAAACGCAAAGCTTTATGGCAGCGAGCAAAGTCTAACAAAAACACAGTTTGACTTTTAGCGCTTAAAGGGGCGATTTTTGACTTAAAGCGGTTGTCAAATGAGGGAAAAATTTTGCTTTAAGTCGAGACATAACGGAACATTTTGAAGTTGAAAAGGGATAAGTATGATAGAGTTTAAAAATGTCAGCAAGATATATAAACCGGAGATAGTGGCATTAAAGGACGTTTCTCTCCATGTGGAAAAGGGAGAATTTGTCTTTGTATTGGGGCCATCGGGTTCCGGCAAAAGTACCTTTTTAAAGCTTATGCTCCGTGAGGAAGTGGCAACTAGGGGGGAAGTGTCGGTAAACGGCTACAATCTTTCTAAAATAAAGCAAAAGGACATACCCTATATGCGCAGAACGCTAGGGGTGGTTTTCCAAGATTTTAGGCTTATTCCCACAATGACAGTGTTTGAAAATATTGCCTTTGCTATGCGAGTGACAAATATCGGGGAAAAGGATATAACCAAGCGAGTGCCTTACATATTGAGCTTGGTGGGGCTGTCGGAAAAGGCGAGAAAATATCCCACACAGCTTTCCGGCGGCGAGCAGCAGCGTGTGGCACTGGCGAGAGCCTTGGTGCACAGTCCGGATTTAGTTATAGCAGATGAGCCAACGGGAAATATTGACCCCGAGCTTTCCATTGAAATTATGGAGCTGTTAAAGGCGATTAATTCCATTGGAACAACTGTTGTGGTGGTAACCCATGAGCATGAGCTTGCGCATAAATATGCAAAGCGAATAATAGAGATTAAAAAGGGAATATTGGCGAGCGATACCGGAACAAGGATGGTGGCAAGATAATGAAATTTTCCAACTTTAAGTATCTGGTAAAACAAGGCTTTGCAAACTTTAAAGAAAATAGGCTAATGAGCATCGCCTCTGTTGGCGTGGTGTGCTCCTGTCTTATAATTGTAGGTATTTGCGGGCTTTTGGCAATCAATGTAAACCGCACAGCCGACTATTTGGGAGACCAAAATGTGGTGGGGGTATTTTTAAAGGACGAGATTTCCGAGGAGGAAAAAACCGACCTTGAAAACTACATCAAGAGTGAGGCAAACATACAAAAATATGAATATATATCCAAAGATGCTGCGCTGAAAGAGGACATGGAAACCTTGGGAGAATCGAAAGATTTACTGGAGGCTTACCAAGGGGAGCAAAACCCTTATCCTGCCTCCTTTCGGTGTACCCTTGAGGATTTAACTAAGCTTTCCACCACGGTGGACGAGCTAAATCAGTTTGGTGGAATAGATATTATAGTGTCCCCAACAGAGCTTGCGGGGGTGCTTGTCACCATTAAAAGCGTCACATACTATGGAGGTATAGCAATACTCTCCATCTTGATTTTTGTTAGCATAGTGGTTATATCCAACACTATACGGCTGACGGTTTTTGCCCGCAGAAAAGAGATTAACATTATGAAATTTGTGGGGGCGACAAACTCATTTATACGCTTGCCATTCGTTGTAGAGGGGCTTATTATCGGCACAATTTCCGCTCTTATAACCTTCGCTTTTTTAAGCGGTGGGTACATATATGCCATGGACTATCTGCAACAGACAGCTACAGGGTGGATAGGTACGGTTATTATGAGCTTTGTGCCCTACAAAGAAATATGGGTTTATATGCTGCCATCTTTCCTAGGCTTTGGATGGTTTATCGGCGGCACGGGCAGTGCAATTTCCATGAAGCAGTATCTCAGAGTTTAAAGGAGAAAAATTGTGAAAAATTCAAAAATATTAGTACGTGTTGTGGCGATTGTTCTGCTTATTGCTATGAGCTTAACCATGCTTTTACCTATCTTTGCGGGGGCTACCTCTGCGCAGGATGAGTTCAATAAGGCACAGGAAGAGCTGAATAAATTAGATAAAGAGCTTAACGAGATAAAGAACGTAAAGAAAAAGCAGGAGACGGAAAAGAAAAATGCACAGGGGCAGATAAACCTTGTAAAGCAGCAGCTTGCGGCACTAACTGCCCAAGTGAATGAAACAGGAGAGCGCTTAGCGCAAAAGCAGGCGGAGCTGGACATAAAAAAAAGGGACATTTACGAGACAGACGAGCTGTTCAAACAGCGCCTTAAAGCTAAATATATCAAGCGCTCCAATGGAGATGTTGCGGCGCTGTTGGCGGTGGAAAGCTACAGTAAATTTTTGACCTCTGCGGTATATCTGGAAAAGGTTTCACAGGCGGATACCGACCTTTTAAAGCGCCTTGAGGAGGAAAAAAAGGCGATTGAGGCGGACGAGGCTGTGATACAGGAGGAGTTAGCGGCGCTGGAAGCCAGCAAAAAGCTACAGGAGGAAAAGCAGGTACAGCTTGCAGGGCTACTGCAAAAGGTAAATGCCAATCTTACAGCCACTCAGGCACAGGAGGCATCTACCAAGGAGGAACGGGATGCGGCATATAATGTATATGTTGCAAAGCGGGCAGAGGTGGAAAAGGAGTTCAATATAAGCGGCGGAATAGGGGACTATGTGGGCGGCGATTGGATGTGGCCGGTGCCCTCCTCACGGCGTATTACTTCGAGATATGGAGAAAGAACACTGTTTGGACGCCCCGATTTTCACACAGGTCTTGATATAGGAGCGGGGTACGGTCAAGCTATTTTGGCGTCCAATTCCGGCGTTGTCACCGTGGCGTCCTATGGCTCGTCGGGGTATGGCAACCGTGTTATGATAGACCACGGCGGCAACCAAAAAACATTGTATGCACACTGCTCCAGTCTTGCGGTAACACCAGGTCAATATGTCACAAAGGGACAGACAATTGCATATATAGGCTCCACGGGAACATCTACAGGCAATCACCTGCATTTTGAAATTCGCATTGGTGGCAGCACGGTAAATCCATTGCCGTATATACAAAATAACTAGGAGATTTTATGAGAAAAAAAATAACATTCAGTGCGGCATTGAGCGCAATTTTTGTTGCGGTCACAGTCACATTTTGCTTGACCATGATACTTTCTGCACGGCTTTTTGAAACTAAAGTCGCCAATGTCAATGAAAAGGAGTCCATGTATTCAAAGCTGGCGGAGGTTGACCAAATTGTGCGCCAACATTTTTATACACAGCTGGACAATGCCAAGCTATATGATGGGCTTGGGGCAGGGTATCTGTCCTCCTTGGGGGACACCGATGCCAAATATTACACTGCCGCTGAGGTAACTGCGCTGCAAAACTTGTCTAAAGGCAAGCTAGTTGGAATAGGCGTGGAGATTGCCAAGGACAGGGAGAGTGGCTATGGAAAGATAGTAAAGGTTCACAATGAGTCTCCGGCGAATATAGCGGAGATAGTGAAGGACGATTTAATTATCGCCATAAATGATGCAGATGTTTTTACCCTTACCTCCCAGCAGATACGTGATAGGCTAGTTGGGGAGGAGGGCACCTCAGTAAAGCTTAAATACAGGCATGAGGGGGAAGAAAAAGAGACGGAGCTGGTATTTAAGGTGTACGATAAGCCGTCGGTAGCCTATTCCTTAGAGGAGACGGTGGGCTACATCAAAGCGGATAATTTTACCGTAAAGACCGCAGCAGAGATGGAATATGCGGTTAAAAGCCTGTTGGGGCAAGGGGCAACCAGCTTTGTGTTGGATTTAAGATTTAACAAAAGCAAGGAGTTTGAATATGCCGCAGAGGTTGCGGATATGTTTGTCAAAGAGGGGACAACTATGTTTGCACAGTATGCAGACGATTCGAAAAAAGTGTTATTCACCTCGGATAAAGAATGTGTGACACAGCCTATAACCGTAATTGTGAACAACCAAACTGGCTATGCCGGGGAGATGTTTGCAGTTATTTTAAAGGATATGGCACAGGCAAAGTTTGTGGGCACACAAACTATGGGCAAGTGTACCATTCAAACCTTGTACCGTATGACGGACGGCTCGGGTCTGGAATTTACAACGGCACGGCTTGTGCCGGTCACCACACCGGACTATCAAGGTGTTGGGGTTATGCCGGACTATGAAAAGCTGCTGGATGCAGACCAAGAGCTTAATTTTTATGACATGACAATAACCTCTGACCCTCAGATACAAAGAGCCTTTGAGGTGGCGAGAAACCAAGTAACACAGCAATA
>JAVWUR010000099.1:0-7651 GCA_036667055.1 Oscillospiraceae bacterium | reverse complement strand
AAAAAAGCATATTAATTTTATAGATAAATCAGAATATAGATTTGCAGCGCTATGTATAAGTTATTTAATCTTTGGAATTTTCAACATTATAGTGTTTGAAAGAACATTATATTTAGTTGCATACCTCATTCCAATATTCATTAATTTTCTGGTAGACAACATCCCCAAGCGGTTAAAAAATATTGTAATTATCTGTATAGGCATTACGACGGCTTTGTTATTCGCATATTTTACAAATGCTTTTTTACACTCGGCACGCTTTATAACAATGCAAGAACTTAGCTATTTAGTGCAGTGATTATCAAGAAAGGCTAGTACAATAGTATGAATAAAAGGCGATTATTGATTATCACTAATGAATATCCTTTCGGAGGTGGAGACTGCAACTTTATATCAACTGAGGCTGAAGAGTTGATGAAAGAATTTAAAACAGCTATTTTATCAGGTGAAAATGGCACAGGTTGTTTTAGCCTAGCTCCAGAGGAAACTGAAGTAGTCAGAACAAGCTGCAAAATTAACATACGGTTATTTGTCAATTCTCTTTGTATAAAGGAGTTATGGCCTGAATTAAAGTTAGCAAAGCAGGGTGCAAATTGGGGAATATGGGTAAAGCGTGCTAAGAATATAATTAGATATAATTATGTTGCCCAATACTATCAAATATTTATTACAAAAAAAATTCACGAACAAAAAAACTTTTACACTTATTGGAACACGGCAAGAACATTAGCTATAGTAAGAATGAAAAAGAAAAATCCATGCATTCGTATCATTACTCGTATGCATGGAATGGATTTGTTTAACGAGCGAACAAATGGAAATTGGCAGCCGTTTCGAGATGAAACATCAAAAGCGTTAGACGGTGTATTTTTTGTTTCTCAAAACGGAAAAGAATATTATGAGCAGCGGTGGAAACTAAACTCTAAGGCGGTGGTAGAGGTTGCTTATTTAGGCTGTCAAGGAGGAGAAAACTATGAAAAATCATGGAACAGAAAACTTGTCATCGCCTCATGTTCCAATTGCATTCCCTTAAAACGTGTAGGGTTGCTTATTGATTCGCTAGCATTAATCAATAATATCCAATTGGAATGGCATCATTTCGGCGCTGGAGCAGAGATGGAAAACTTGCAGAGAAAATCGGAAATGTGCTTGGGCAAATTGCAGAATGTAACCTGGACTTTTCACGGATTTGTTGAAAATAAAGAATTGATGAGAAAGTATAAAGATTTAGGCGTGAACTTGTTTATAACGTTATCACAGACAGAGGGACTGCCAATTTCTATCATAGAAGCCTTTAGCTGTGGTGTACCTGCCATTGCAACGGCAGTGGGGGGGATTCCGGAGATAGTGTTGGAAGGAAAAACAGGTTATCTGCTTGCGTGTAATCCACAGGTAACAGAGGTCGCAAGCGCTATAAGGCATTTTTGGAATTTAAGTGACAATGAAAAAATGAAATTATCAGAAAATGCCTATGAACTTTGGCAATTAAAATTTCAAGCGGAGAAAAATGCAGAAAATTTTTGCAAAACAATAAAAAGGATATTTGAATGAATCAAATTAAAGCAATGACTTCCAAATTGAGCACAACAGGGTTTTTCCATATTTTTGGAAGTTCAGTTGTGAGTAAGATAATAACATTTTTAAGTAGCATCATACTTGTGCGAATACTAACCAAGCAAGCATATGGTTCCTTCACATATGCGTGGAACATATACAGCTTAGTTTTAATGTTAGATGGCATGGGGCTGGTATCCGGATGCTTGCAGTTCTGTAGCGAAAACAGTAAAAACAAAACTTTATGCAACGGTATCTACCTATATTCAACGAAGATTGGGGTGATATTTAATTGCGCCATTGGCTTGGTTTTATTAGCCATAGCCTTTTTTGTTCCACTACCCATAAGCGGTTCCAATTCATTGTTAGTCCTTCTATGTTGCTTACCCATAGTAACATTTATATATGAAATGCAAATTATATATTTGCGCTCAAATAAAGAAAATGTTTCTTATGCGAAAATTTCATTAATTCAAGTGATTTTAGTATTTACGTTTTCTGTTGTTGGGGCATATATATTTAAATCGGCAGGATTAATTCTAGCAAGGTATATTGCTTATTTTTTAGTGGCTATCTTGGCAATAGGATACATTAAGCCAGGGAAGATGGAGAAAATCATACTGCCGTCGGATTTGAAAAAATCATTGTTTAAGATTTCCGGCATATCAATGTTGAACAATGGACTGTCACAGCTATTGTACCTATTAGATATATTTGTTATTGGGATTATTGCGGCAGATGGGCTTAGCGTGGCTTCTTACAAGGTGGCAACTACAATACCAAATGCACTAGCTTTTATTCCGCTAGCGTTGGTTACATATATTTATCCGTATTTTGCGGAGCATAGAGAGGACAAAAGTTGGTGCTTAAAAAGATATAAGGTTATTTTAATTGCGATGGGGGCGTTTAACTTTTGCGTGTCGTTGGGGCTGTTTGTTATGGCGCCGTATATAATCAAGGCGTTTTTTGGCGCCGATTATATGGACGCAGTGACGTCTTTTAGAATACTTTCTATAAGTTATTTTTTCTCGGGTACATTTAGAGTCATTTCCGGAAACCTCCTTGTAACGCAGAGGAAGATAGGCTTTAATTTATTTGTCGCAGCTTTTTCAGGAGTTGTAAACATTGTGGGGGACTATATTCTGGTTTCGCTATATGGCTCCGAAGGGGCGGCTGTTGCAACATTTATGGTTGTATTGCTGACAAGCTTGCTATCTACAGCGTATTTATTTTATACGTATAAGCATGAAAGGTAAAATAATTATTTGCTAGCCAATACATAACATATGAGATTACAAAAGAATTACGGAGGGCGTTTGATGCCTGGATTTAGTATCAATAATTTTAATGAGCCAATAAAACTTAATAATTATGATGACAGCAGATGCGTACAAGATCAGATGGACTACAAGAATTACTACATTGCACGCAATACGCTTAATAAGTTTATGGAGGATAAATTATTCTTTCAAAATGACGAAAATATAGTTATCCTAGAAGGTGTTATATTTAATAAAGCAGATATGATGCACCAGTTTGAAAGCTGGGAAGCGGCAATGTTATCTACCATTAAAAAGAAATCAGATGAGTTTTTTCTTGATTTCAGAGGAATGTTTTCCGGAGCAATATATGATAAAAAGAAAAACGAGTGGATAATTTTTACCGACCAGCTAGGAGAAAAAGCAGTATTTTATTATATTGAAGATGGCAGGATAATTGTAGGGTCGCAGCTAAATTATGTTACAGATACGATGAAAAAACTGAATATCGCACGGACAATTGACGAAAAAGCATTTGAAGCATTTATGATGTATGGAAATTTCATAGATGATAGAACAGGTATTGAAAGCGTGATGCGACTTTACCCTGGGGAATATATTAAAATCAGTGATAAAGGCGAATGTCAAGTATGCTCCTACTATAAAGCAGAGGTACCTGTTAATGAAAAAATTTTGCCAGAGGAAGCAATCGAACAATTGGACAGGGCTTTTAAGCAGTCAATGCAGCGTGCTATAAATAAAAATTCAGAATATGGATACACAAATATTTTAGATATAAGTGGAGGGTTGGATTCAAGAATTATTGCATTTACCGCAAAAGCATTAAGTATGAAAAATGCGATAATGATTAACTACAGCCAAAGTAAAAGTGATGAGACTAAGGTTGCACAAATCGTTGCAAATCAGCTAGGATATGATTTTTACTATAAATCTTTAGATAATGCAAGTTTCATGTATGAAATTGATGATATTTTAAAGATGAACAGTGGAACTGCGTGGTATTATGGTATAACAGGAGGCAAACAATTCCTTGAAACTTTAGACTCAAAATCAGGAATCGAATTTACAGGCATATTAGGGGATATGCACGATGGAGGTATGATTTTAAATAATTATTACGAGCGTCCCACATTTAAGTATAAGCCATTTAGAGCCAGTAAATTTGTAGATTTTGACATCGAATCAAAAGCATTGGAAAAGTTCAAGAGAAACGAAACATTTTGGTTCTACACTCGTGGTATGATTGCTGGCATGAGCACTTTTTTAACACGGCAAAATTTTCTAGAGCCATTTACCCCATTTGGAGATGTAGAGTTTATGGAGGTATATCTGTCTATCCCATGCAAAATGCGTGTTGATGGCTGCTTGATGAGAAGATGGCTTGTGAGCAAATATCCTATTGCAGGTCAAATTAAATATGCAGCAACGGGAATATCCGTAACTAGCGAGATGACTACGGTTGGGCAATGTGTAAAATATCTGCTTAGGTATTATAGAAAATTTAAACGTAAAATTTTGGGACTAAAAACTGTGGATAATATGAATCCGATAAATTATTGGATAAAAACAATGCCGAAGTTGCGGCTATTTATGCAGACCTACTTCAATGAAACTTTTAAAAATATGCCAAGCGGAACAACAAAAGACTACATAGGCAAGCTTTTCAATGAAGGAACAAACAGTGATAAATTAATGGCTATAACTTTAAGTGGATATTACACTAATTTTATTAAATGACAGCTAAAAAACAGGGTGGATTTAGTAGCGCTTATTGAGCAAATACATACTCAATGAGATTTTTCTAACTTGTATAATTTATCATGTGTTGCCTTGAAGAACAAGAAGCTATAAAAATACTATAAATCTTTAAGTATTAAGTCAGAAATGGTGTGTAAATATCACTGTGAAGACGTTATTAAAAATAAAGGAATTAAATTATGAAACGGAAATTATTAAGTAAAATCAAAAACAAGGAAATTATTGTCGGAGTTGTAGGGCTAGGATATGTTGGGCTACCGCTTGCTGTAGAAAAGGCTAAAGCTGGATTTAAAACTCTGGGGTTTGACGTTCAGCAAGAAAAGGTCGACATGGTTAATGCAGGACACAATTATATAGGTGATGTGGTTAACGAAGATTTAGAGGAAATTGTTAAAAGTGGGATGCTTAAAGCTACTACAGATTTCAGCCTTATTAAAGAAGCTGATTTTATAGCTATCTGCGTGCCAACACCTCTTGACAGTCATCAGCAGCCGGATATTAGCTATGTTACAGCATCTACTAAAACAATTGCTCAATATTTGACTCAAGAAACGATGGTGGTATTGGAAAGCACTACCTATCCCGGAACTACAGAGGAATTGCTTAAACCCATATTGGAACAAGGCTCAGGTCTGAAATGTGAAACGGATTTTTATCTTGGTTTTAGCCCCGAACGTGTTGATCCCGGCAATTTAATTTATAAGACACGAAATACTCCAAAGGTAGTGGGAGCAATTGGCAAAGATGCAACGGAAGTTATTGCCGCCATGTATCGTGCTGTTCTTGACAGCGATATCCACGAGGTATCTAGCCCTGCTGTTGCGGAGATGGAAAAAATTCTTGAGAACACATATCGCAATGTAAACATCGGGCTGGTTAATGAATTAGCGCAGCTATGCAATGAAATGGGAATTAGTATGTGGGAAGTGGTAGATGCTGCCAAAACGAAGCCTTATGGGTTCCAAGCGTTTTACCCAGGTCCGGGTCTTGGAGGTCACTGCATTCCTCTAGACCCATACTATTTAAGCTGGAAAGCAAGAGAATATGGGTTTCATACCAGTATGATAGAGTCCAGCATGATGGTAAATGATAAAATGCCGGAATATTGTGTAGGGCGAGGAGCAAAGGTACTAAATAAAGCTCAAAAGTCTATGAACGGTGCGAAAGTGCTTGTCCTTGGTGTTGCATATAAGCAGGATATTGATGACTATCGGGAGAGTCCAGCATTACGTGTTATTGAAGTTTTAAAAAAAGAGGGAGCCAATGTTACTTATTTTGACCCATATGTAAAAGAATTTAGCCATAATGGAACAAGCATGGAAAGTATTAAGGAGCTAAGTAAAGAAGCGCTGCAAGCAGCAGACCTTGTCATGATAACTACAGCTCATACAAATATAGATTATTCATTTGTACAAGCAAATTCAAAAGCAATATTTGACACTAAAAATGCTATGAAATCAATTAAACCCAGAGAGAATATTGAGGTGCTGTAGAAACAGTAAGCTGAGAGGATAGCACCGGTTAGCCTTAGATAGCACAAGTGGCATTTACGTAATAATTAAAGGATATTAAGTAATATCAATCATTAAGGAGAACACATGAAAGCAATTAACGACACTGCATGTAAATTACAACACTTTAAAGAAATTGATTTTTTAAAAGGTATAGCCATAACATTGGTTATCCTTGGACATTCAATTGTAAGTACACCGATAAATCTTCATAATACCCATTGGTGCGACATGGTATCATTATGGTGCGGCTCAGCGCAAATGCCACTATTTTTTTTAGTATCAGGGTTTTGTTTTAGCTATAGAGGTGATTACAAGGCATTTGCTTTAAAAAAGGCAAAGCGACTATTAATTCCGTGCTTATTTTTTAATTTGATAGATATGATACCAAGAGCAGCATTGTCTGAGCTTATGGGAAAGCCAAGTGGAATTCATGAAAGTATTAGAAGCACTATTTTTGCTGGAGGAAGTTACTGGTTTTTACATACATTAATGGTCATTTTTTTAATTTTCCCATGCATTAGTTTTGTTTACCAGAAGTATAAGATTGCTAAGTTTTTATTTTTGCCTATTTTAATTATTATAAACCTATATAACTTCAGCTCAATCTCAATCTTTAGAGACATTTTATGTATAAAAAGCGTTGGTGGATATTTGGTTTATTTCTACATTGGATATATTTGCAAGCAAAATTTTAGCATATTAAAAAAAGTAAAACAACTGATGCTACAACATAAAGTATCAATTATAGGTTTGGATGTTATTATTTTAATCGCATGGTTCCTGCTGTGTCAGGTTAAATTTTCCAGCATATTATTAGGCGTAAGCATAAGAATGGTTAATTCTTTTTTAGGGATACTGTTTTTTACAATAGCGGTATCAATATTAGAACTTCCTCATATAAGCAAAGCGTTTATCGAATTCGGGAAATACTCATTACAATTATATTTGCTAAACCGTTTTTATATTTTTGCGTGTAAAACAATTTCCTTTAGCGTTTTCGGAATAACGTCACCATTACTGATTATCGTTATCAATATGTCTGCAGCATTAGTTTTATCATACTTTAGCATTAAGTATATTTTTAACCGTTTCAAACTATTTAGAGTAGTAAGCGGCGCTAACTAAAATAAACTTCACTGCAAAAATATTGGAGTATATCATTTAAATCTAATAATTTATATATTCTTGAAGAGCTTATATATGTTACACATGTGGGCTTTGCCCACGGATATACCGGAGGAAAGTATAATTGGATATAAACATTTCAAAAGAACGAATTGTATATTTGGATTTGCTGAGAATTTTTTCAATTTTTTGCATGATATTGTTGCATGTTTCCGCAAGTAAATGGTACACAACATCGGTTAATTCATTTGAATGGCAGGTACTTAATATTTATGACATTTTAGTTAGATTTTGTGTTCCTGTTTTTGTAATGATTTCGGGTGCGTTTTTTTTGGATGCCAATAGGGAATACACAATTAAAAAGCTGTTTTCGAAAAACATCTTAAGAATAATAGTAGCATTTATTTTTTGGTCAGCAAG
>JAVWUR010000098.1:0-7909 GCA_036667055.1 Oscillospiraceae bacterium | reverse complement strand
AGCACCCATCCCATGAAAGGAAGACCCTGACGACCCATAAATAAAAATTAACACGCCCCAGATAATCCAGTATGCAATGAGAGCAAGTATTGTATTTTTAGTAGTTGTTTCACTTATAGGTTTTGTTAAGCCTATAAATTCATGAAAACTAACCTCTTTCTTGTATTTAATTTTCCACCATATAAATGGAAGGGCAGAGAAAACAATAATTTGCATTATCGCTCCCCTAAAAACAAATCCTATGTTAGAATAATCCATTCTGTTCCTCCTGTTTTTACTTTGCTCTATAAATATATGTCAAATACTATAACATATATTTGATAAAGATACAACACTATATTCGTTTTCGGCATAACAACTGAGATTATAATAATTTACAGTTTATCAATATATAAATAGCTTAAAAAATTGACGATATGGGGATAAAAAGAGTATAATAAGCTTATAACAAAAACAAAATAAACAAAGGAGGGCAGTGTATGATATCACTTGTGGGATATACGGGGTTTGTAGGCTCTAACTTAAAGGAGAGCTTTAATTTTGACGGGCTGTACAACTCTAAAAACGTGGGGGAAGCCTTTGGCACCTGTCCGGATATTTTGTATTACGCCGGTGTGCCGGCACAGAAATTTATCGCAAATAAATATCCCAAAGAGGATATGGCAATAATTAAAAATGCAGTGGAAAACATTCGGCGCATAAACCCTAAAAGGATTGTGCTAATCTCCACCGTTGACGTGTACCAAAACCCCAATGGGAAGGACGAAAATTCTGTCATGGAAACCCAAGGGCTTGCGCCCTATGGGATGAACCGTCTGGCACTGGAAAGCTTTGTGGAGGAAAATTTCTCTCAGCGGCTTATTGTGCGGCTGCCGGGATTGTATGGCAAGAATTTAAAGAAAAATTTCATATATGATTTTTTAAGCGTGGTACCCGCACTGCTCACCGACCAAAAGATACGAGAGCTGGGGGAACGCTGCAAAAATATCTACAGCTTTTATGAGGATCAGGGCAACGGCTTTTACAAATTGAAAACCAACGCTGACAATGGAAAAGCAAAGGAGCTGTTTCAAGAAGTTGGTTTTTCTGCCTTGAATTTTACCGATTCAAGAGGGATGTTCCAATTCTACAATTTGGAATATTTATACAATAATATACAGACTGCAATGGAAAATGGGGTTAAAAAGCTGAATATCGCTACCCAGCCCGTCTGTGTTGCCGAGGTTTACAAAACCTTGACAGGACAAAACTTTGTGAATGAGACGGTGCAAAACCCTCCCTACTATAATTTTAAAACGGTTCACAGCGACATTTTTAATGGCAAGGATGGATATATACAGAGCAAGGAATTTGTTCTGGAGGATATAAAAAAGTACGTGGAAAAAAACAAGTCGGATTTTTAAAGGGGTAATATGAAATATTCAATTTCCAATATAGGGTGGGAGCAAAAGGACGATGTGGAGATGTATGGCTTTTTACAGCAGCAGGGGATGGACGGCATAGAGATTGCCCCCACTCGCTTGTTTTGCGACCCATATCATAATCTTGAGCTGGCACAGCAGTACAGTGAGATGCTTAAAAACAGATATAATTTGCAGGTGAGCAGTATGCAGAGCATCTGGTATGGCGTCACCCAGCAGGTTTTTGGCAGCGAGGAGGAACGTGCTTTTCTCACGGACTATACAAAAAAAGCCATTGATTTTGCCCGTAGCATGGGGATAAAAAACTTGGTGTTCGGCTGCCCAAAAAACCGCAATGTGCCCACGGGGAAAAATCCTCAGGAGGCGGTAGATTTTTTCAGAGAGCTGGGAGAGTATGCCGTCAAAAGGGGCACTGTTTTAGCTTTAGAGCCTAACCCTATTATATACGGCACAAATTTTTTAAACACCACGGCGCAGACCTGCGAGTTTTGCAAGGAAGTGGCAAGCGAGGGGGTTAAGGTCAACGTTGATTTTGGGGCGATTTTGTACAACAATGAAAACCCACACATTATTAAGACCTATAAAAACTTGGTTAATCATATCCATCTAAGTGTGCCAAACTTGGAATATGTGGAGAAAATTCCGGAGCACGGAACGCTAAAAAAAGTCTTGGATAAAATAGATTATGGAGATTACCTTTCCATTGAAATGAAAAATCAGCAGGACATAGAAAAGGTGAAAAAAGCTATACTGTACCTGAAGGAGAATTTTTAGCATGGAGTATCGTAATTTAAAGGGCGTGCCGGACTTTGACAGCACAGAATATTCCGAGAAAAAGAACAAATACTGCCTGTGTATTCCCATAATAAATGAACGGGAAAATATCCGCATGGAGCTGCACCGTGCCCGAATTAACAAGGTTCACACGGTTTGCGACATAATAATCTGCGACGGCGGCTCTACCGACGGAGGCACTGAGGAGGATATGCTGTGCGGTCTTGGGGTGAATACGCTACTTGTGAAAAGAGGCCCGGGCAAGCAAGGCGCACAGCTTAGAATGGGCTTTTACTGGGCGCTTATGCGGGGGTATGAGGGAATAATAACCATAGATGGCAACAACAAGGACTCCATTGAGGATGCTTGCAGATTTATTAAAAAGTTGGAGGAAGGGTATGATTTTGTCCAAGGGTCACGGTTCATTCAAGGGGGACAAGCCATAAATACCCCTATTGTGCGGCATCTGGCGGTGAAATTTATCCACGCACCCATCGTGTCCTTTACCGCCAAGGAAAAGTTTACCGACACCACCAACAACTTTAGAGCCTACTCAAAAGGATATCTTACCCACCCATTGGTACAGCCCTTTAGACCCATATTTAAAAGCTATGAGCTGTTGGCGTACCTGTCCACACGAGCGTCACAGCTAGGGCTGAAAACCTGTGAGATACCGGTGACTAGAAGCTATCCGAACACAGGGAAAATCCCCACCAAGATAAGCCCTTTAAAGGGAAATGGGGAGCTTATGAAGATACTGCTTGCAAATGCGGCGGGAAAATACAACCCATAAAAAGGTGAATTATATTGATAAAAACATACGATAAAATAATAATAGGCGCAGGGCTATATGGACTGTACAGCGCAGAATTTTGCGCTAAACGAGGGGATAGGGTGTTGGTGCTGGAGGGGGACTCGGGCGCATTTTCTCGTGCTACATATATAAATCAAGCTAGAGTTCATATGGGGTATCACTACCCACGCAGCATATCCACAGCCCTGAAAAGCCGTGGATATTTTGACGATTTTTGCCGAGATTACCCCGACAGCATAAAGAAAGATTTTACTAAAATATACGCTACCAGCCAAAATTTTTCCTGGACAAACAAGGAGCAGTTCGCAAAATTCTGCAAGGACAGCAACATCCCTTGCAGCGAGATTGCCAGCGGCACCTATTTTAAAGAGGGGATGTGTGACGGCGCTTTTGTGACCCAAGAGTACACCTACGATTGGCAGATACTGCGAGACACCCTACTAGAGCAGATTGCAAGGCAGGGGGAGCGAGTGGAGCTTAGGTACAACAGCTCGGTAACCGCCATAGAAAAGGGGGACGAGAGCTACCGTGTGACCGTGAAAAATGGCGAGAGGTTCGAAGCGCCCTTTGTGTTAAACAGCACCTATGCCAGCGTAAATCAAGTGAACACTTTGGCAGGGTATGACACCTTTCCCATAAAATATGAGCTGTGCGAAATTATACTTTGCAAGATAAGCGACCGGCTGCGGGACGTGGGTATCACGGTGATGGACGGTCCATTTTTTTCCATCATGCCCTTTGGAAAAAGCGGATATCACTCTCTAACCAGTGTAACCTTTACCCCCCATGTCACCAGCTATGACAAGCTGCCAACCTTCCGCTGTCAAGAAAAAGCGGGGGAGTATTGTTCGCCAAAACAGCTTGGCAACTGCAACGAGTGTGAATATCGTCCGGAAAGTGCATGGGGCTATATGTCTCAATTGGCTAGAAAATATTTAAAGGATGAGTTTGAATTTGAATATTCCCACTCGCTGTTCTCCATGAAACCCATTTTAAAGCTGAGTGAAATTGACGATAGCCGACCGACGCTGATAAAAGAATTTTCCAAGTCACCCACCTTTGTAAGTGTTTTGTCAGGGAAAATCAACACGGTTTATGACCTAGAGGAGGTACTTTGCAGTGATAACAAGTAAGGAAAAAAACTTTATTTCGGCGGTGGTATATCTTTATGACAGCGAAAAAGAGGTAAAAAACTTTTTGCAGGTGATAAATAGTACCTTGCAGCAGAACTTTGAAAAGTATGAGATTGTCTGTGTCAATGATTGTTCCACCGATGACACGCTAAAGGAAGTGAATAGCTTTTGTGACAGCGAGAGCGTTAAGAGCCTGACAGTTGTCAACACCAGCTTTTTTCAAGGGACGGAAAGTGCCATGATAGCAGGGTGCGACATTGCTATCGGGGACTTTATTTTAGAGTTTGACAGCACGTTTTTAGATTTTGAGCCGGAATTGATAATGGAAATTTACCACAAATCCTTGGAGGGCAACGACATTGTTTTTGCGTCCTTGCAGGGGGGCATGAGGCTTTCCTCCAAGCTTTTTTACAGCTTGTTCAACCGCTTTTCCGGAGTGCAGTACAAGCTTAGCACCCAAAGATTTTCCATCATAAGCCGCCGAGGAATAAACCGTGTGAAATCCATGGGGATAAAAACCGTATATCGAAAGGCAGTTTACGCCTCCTGCGGACTAAAGGTCAGCGACATTAGGTATCAGCCAATATGCGGCGCAGCCAAGGAAAACCAGAACCAAAGTCGGGTTAAAAAGGGGCTTGCGGTAAACAGCTTGATTTTGTTTACCGATATTGCATATAAAATAAGCTTGACACTGAGCATAGCAATGGCAGGAATACTGCTGCTTGCAGGGGTATACACCATTGCAATATTTTTCTCTGCTGCGCCGGTGGCAGGCTGGACAACCACCATGCTGGTGATGTCCTTCGGGTTTTTCGGGCTATTTGTGCTGTTGGCGTTTGTGCTGAAATACCTGTCGGTCATTTTGAATTTAATATTTTCACACAAGCAATATGTGATAGAAAGTATACAAAAAATAACAAGATAGGTTAAAAAAGTTTTAAAAAAGGACGTGGAGGAGAGCATGATAGACAAGGATATTAAAAAATCTACGCTGATATTTGCCATGGGCGTGCTGACGGCATTTCGCCTGTTTTTGGCGTGGACACAGTATGTGACCATAACACCTCCCTTGGCGCCCATAGATGATAATTTGATGTTCAAGCTGGCACAGAGCATAACGGCAGGTGAGTGGCTGGGACAGTACAACTATCTAACCCTGTCAAAGCACGCCCTCTTTTCTGTGTGGCTAGCCTTTTTGAATTTGGTACAGGTGCCGTATCTTGTGGGCAACGCAGCATTGTGGGCGGCGGCAAGCCTTGTGATGGTATGTGCAATTGGCGAGGAATTGAAGCTGAATTTTGCAAAATTATTTCTCTTTGCAGGGCTGTTATACAACCCGGCAATGTGGGCGCAATTTACAACCAGAGTGTATAGAGACAGCATTTTCCCCTCACTTTGCCTACTGTTTTTTGCAAGCGTTTGTGCAATTGGGCTGCGGTATAAAAAAGATGTAAAAAGCTGGCTTGCCTATCTGCTAATAGGGGGAATAAGCTTTGGAGGTATCTATCTCTGTCGGGAGGACGGGGTGTGGGTACTGCCTTTTGTCCTAGTGGCAGTAGGGGTTATAGCGTTTTTGTTAGCGAGAGAACATTCCAAGCAGGGAAAGATAAAAGCGGTTATGATGGTGGCGACGGTGGGAATTTCCTTAGCCATAATTTCGACCTATAGTTATATTAACTATCAATATTACGGACGGTTTATTGTTAGCGACTTTACCAGTACCGATTTTGAAAGGGCATATGGGGCGCTTACCAGCATTGAGCAGGAAAGGTGGAACCCCCTTGTTTCAGTGCCCTGTGACGTGCGTGAAAAGCTGTACAAGGAGGTGGCGAGCTTTGCCCCAATAGAGGAGGCATTGGAGGAGCCACTGCTGAAAAACGGATATTACAATGAGGCTTTGGGGGATTTTCAATCGGGGGGATTTTACTGGGCGCTGCGCACGGCGCTGCAAAATTTAGGGGTGTATGAAACCCCACAAAAGGCACAAATGTACTATGAGAAATTATATGACGAGATAAAAACGGCGGTGGAGGAGGGGCGCTTGCCAGCGAAAAAACTGCGCAGCGGAGTTACCTCCCCCATAAAACCACAGTACATTTTGCCGGTGATTGCCGAGGGATTTAATGGCTTTAAGACGGCGCTGCTTTTTGAGCAATGCGACCCGCTGGCGACAAAGGCGGTGGGCTACCCCGAGGAGATAGCAGAGGTGGAGGGGTATATTCATCAAAGGGGCGGCACGGTGCTGCGGGAAAATTCCGACGAGGTTTATCTGCCACCCATACCCTCACTCACCCATAAATTTATGAGAATTATGAATATGGTGTACAAAATTTGCATACCGATAATGTTTATAATTTCGCTTTTATGGCAGATAAAACAGCTTGGGGCAGATGTCAAAGACAGAAAATTTGACAGGACAACTATGCTGAATGTGATAATGCTGGGCTTTGTTTTAATGGCGCTTTTGCGGTGCTTCATGATTGGCTTTGTGGAGGTGTCAGCCTTTGATATCGGCACCTATGTCATGTATCTGTCCACGGTACACCCACTGATTATCGCCTATAGCTTTATAGGCTTTTGCAAAACCTTTGAGGGATAAACCACCGAACAGAAAACGGTTTTCATGGCGGCAAAGGGTGGCAAGGGGAGAACAAGGCAAAGAAATAAATGTTCAAGGAGAAAAACTAGCAGGGAAGAATAAAAAAGGCAGGACGCAAAAAAACCACTCAAAAAGCGTGGCTGCGGCAGGACGAAAAAAACCACCTAAAAGGCGTAAAAGCCCAGTTAGGTGGTTTTTAATTTTCATTGGGTGGAGATGTTAGCTCAACAGCTTCCACAGGGAGGTGAGGTTGTGGAAAGCCGTGTTTTTTGCCATGACCAAAATTGTGTCCCCAAATTCAATGGTGGTTGTTCCACGAGGAACAATTAACTCGCCCTTGCGCTGAATGGACACGATAACTACATCGTCCGGCACCGGCATATCCTTCAAGGTCATTTTGGCAAAGGGGAAAGCGTCGGGGATGATTACCTCGGTAAGGCTGGTGGTGCCGCCGTCAAGGCTCATAAGCTGGCGGATTTGCTCCGTCTCCGCTTCACGCCCCAATATTCTTGCGATGTTGTCGGTAGTGCTGACGGCTAAGTCAACCCCAAGGTGTTTCATGATTTCCGTGTTTTTGGGGTTGTTCACCCGAGCGATGGTGCGTTTTACACCAAAGACCTTCTTGGCAAGCTGGCAGGCAATGAGATTGTTCTCATCAAGGCCTGTTACGGCGATAACAGCATGGTAGTGGTTGATATTTGCAAGCTCCATAATGTCAAGATTTGTGCCATCTCCGTGGACAACACGAATGTCCAGACTGTTGGCGATTTTTTCGCACAGATGTTTATTTTCCTCTATTATTATAGGGGAGTGGCCGTTAGCGATAAGCGTTTTGGCAAGATGGAACCCGACCTTGCCGCCGCCGATAATACATAATTTCATATTTTTAATCCTCTTTTATTTATCCAGCTCGCAGATTACAAGGCTATCGCCCTTTTGTAAGGGGAGGGGACTGCCGTTATAAAACTCAAACGCCTCGCCACCATGGACGATGCCAAAAAGCTTAAAGCTGTCATCCTGATTTACAAGGTCGGTGTTTTTGCCAATCATATCCTCCGATACAGGGATGTTTTTGAAAGTTGCGGTGGTAGAGCCAAACATTATGTTGTTTGGTTCAATTCCAAACTTCAAAAAAGATACCACCCCATCTACTGCGATGGAGGTAGGG
>JAVWUR010000097.1:0-7979 GCA_036667055.1 Oscillospiraceae bacterium | reverse complement strand
CTATATTTAAGATAATTTACAAGTTAAACCTCACAAAAAGATGTTGATTAAAGAGTAACAGTAAATAAAAAGTTTCAGTATGCCCTAATAATTGTATTTGGAGATTTACATAAAAGCGTATTTAATTTGTTTTAAATATATAAAAAAGCTTGACAGAGCAGTCTTTTTGACAGCTGTCAAGCTCTTTGAATAGTTTATTTAGCAGTAAAAACTTTGTTTTCACTTATATTTTTGGTGCTATATTGCTGTTTTACTCGGCTAGTATCAATAATTGATTTATCCAGAGCAGTATAAATTCTAATCTTGTTTATTTCATCACAGCCGAAAGGCGTTTTTTTATTTTTGCTGCAAGATAATATGAAAATACGGCTTTCATAATATCAGGGATTATGAATGGAAAAACGCATAAACTAAGTGCAGCAAATAAATCACTGTTTGTTAAAAACATAAACCAAATAGTCCCTATGGCGTAACAAACAATCAGACCAACAGCCATACCTATTGCAATGCACCATAATTTATTCTTAATTTTATATGACAATGCTATTATAAAAGAGATGGCCATATATCCCAATAAATACCCACCTGTTTTGCCGAATAAAGTTGTTGCACCTGCACCAAATGAGGCAAAAACAGGTATTCCGATAGCACCCATTGTGACATAAAGCAACATCGAACCGAATGCCCATATAGGCTTTAACATCAGCCCAGCCAAAAAAGCTCCCATTATGCCAAGGGAAAATGGAACAGGACCGATTGGTATTGCAATTTGTGCCAAAACAGCAGTAATTGCTGCGAACAAAGAGGTTAAAACTAAATTTTTTGTAATTGATTTATTCATAATTTCACCTTTAATTTATTGATTGAGTTTAATGCTGACTTCGCCACAGATTAATTCCTTAATCCTTTTGTCTTGCAGTTGGATTAACAAATGCCCCTCATTAGTAATATCTATAGCTTTTGCCAAATATTGTGCGTTAGTTTCTGTAACATTAATTTCTTTTCCGATTATAATGTTGTTTTTATGGTAATAATCCATAAAAGATTTATTGGGAAAATCATCGACTATTTTCATAACTTCGTTAACGATTGTTGCAGCTAAACGGCAACGTGAAATTATTTCGTTTTCCTCAAATATATAGGTTGCAATATCGCTTATATCCTGTTCAAACCCGCCTTTTGGCTCATATAAATTGATACCAATACCAACCACAATATATTCAAACATACCTGTTTCAAAATCAGTACTTCCTTCGCAAAGTATGCCGCCGCATTTCTTGCCACCTTTATATAAATCATTAACCCATTTAATTTGAAGGGATTTACCTGAAATGATTTCTATTGCTTTGCAAACGGCAACAGAAACGCCACTGGTTATAAGTGATATGGAGTTTAAAGCTTTGACATTTCTTAAAATGATTGAAATGTAAATACCACTATCAGGCGGACTGGAGAATTTACGTCCTAATCGTCCTTTGCCCTGTGTTTGCTGATTAGCAATAACGATTGAGCCATGAGCAGCACCTTTTTCCGCAATATTCTTTGCGTATATATTAGTTGAATCAATTATATCTTCAACAATAATAGTTGTTTTATCATCATTGAGAAATTGTTTTATGCCCTCAACTGAAAGTATATTGCTTTTTTCGTCTAAAGTATATCCAATATTGGTGGACGCATTTATCATATATCCATCTTGCTGAAGGGATTTAATAGTTTTCCAAATGGCAGACCTTGATACAGATAAACGACTTGCTAAGTTTTCGCCTGATATTGGATAGCCTCTATTAGCTTCCAAAATTTCCAGCAATTTTTGTTTTGTTGTCATAACAATGTCACCTCAAGGAAAATATATACCATAAGTTTTGAATTGTCAACCGTTATTTTATTTTGGGTGAACAATTGCTTTTGCATAAATGGTTTTAATTGTAAATAAATTGAAAATAATTAAAATTTTAGAAGTAATTTATTGACATTAGAATTACATTATGCTACTATATAAGAGAATTTTAGCTAAAATATTTTAGGTAAAATATATTAACAATAAAAAGAGGTAATAATTATGTTTGAACAATTAAAAGAAGTAATAGCAAGTACATTAAGCTGTGATATTAATGATGTTAAGCTTGAATCTAATCTAGCTGCTGACCTTGGTGCAGATTCTCTTGACGCTGTAGAACTTAGTATGGCAATAGAAGACGCATTCGATATCACTATTGAAGATGATGCACTCGCAAAATTAAAAACAGTTGCCGATATTTTAAACCTTATACAAGGCGACAAATAATTTTTGAGTAAGAGGTGTGCAATGGAAGAAAAAGAAGTATTGTCACTTATAGATAAGTTTGACCGATCAACACTCAGCAAATTATCATATGAAAACAATGGCGTTATACTGAAAATGGAAAAAAACACTGTAGCTAGCGAACATTTACAAGGCAACAAGTCGGATAGCAACAACATCACAACAAAAGAAACTGATACATCTGCTGAATGTGAGGAAATAATCAGTCCCCTTGTAGGCGTTCTCTATAGTGCACCATCACCAGATGGCGAACCTTTTGTCAAAGAAGGACAAATGATAAACAAAGGCGATATTGTATGCTTGGTCGAGGCTATGAAAATGATTAATGAAATAAAAAGTCCATATAATGGCAAAATCAATAAAATAAAAGTGAAAAATGGCGAAGTAGTTTCATATAATCAATCTTTATTTGAGGTAGAAAAATGCTAAAGCGTGTGTTAATTGCAAATCGTGGAGAAATAGCCGTACGTATAATAAGAGCTTGTCGTGAAGCAGGAATTGAAACAGTTGCTGTTTATTCAAAGGCTGATGCAAATGCACTTCATACTCAAATGGCTACTGTTGCTTATTGTATTGGTGAAGTAAAAGCCAGTGAAAGCTATCTAAATATATATAATATTCTATCTGTGGCAACAGCTACAGGTTGTGATGCTATTCACCCAGGATATGGATTTTTGTCTGAAAGCAGTGAGTTTGCACGTTTGTGTGAAAAATGCAACATCAAATTCATTGGCCCAAGTGCTTCAATTATAGACAAAATGGGAAATAAATCCGCTGCAAGAGAATTAATGATTGAGGCGGGTGTTCCTATTGTGCCGGGGTCAGATGGAGTGATACACGATGTTCAAGCGGCTAAAGATATAGCAAATAAAATCGGTTATCCTGTGTTGCTAAAAGCTTCAGCAGGTGGCGGTGGCAGAGGTATACGAAAAGTATTTGCCGAAAGCCAACTGGAAAATATGTTTAACAGTGCAAAGTCAGAGGCAAAAGCTTGCTTTGGCGATGATACTATGTATATGGAAAAGCTGATTATAAACCCAAAACATATTGAGTTTCAAATACTCGGTGATGCGTTTGGGAATATAGTGCATTTAGGCGATAGAGATTGTTCGTTGCAAAGACGTGGACAGAAAATGATGGAGGAATCCCCTTGTGCTTCATTATCTGATGAGCTTAGAGAAAAGATGGGCAATGATGCTATAAAAGCCGCAAGAATTGTTAATTATCAAAGTGCAGGTACAATTGAATTTATTTTGGATAATGAGGGCAATTACTATTTTATTGAAATGAATACAAGAGTGCAAGTTGAGCATCCTGTTACAGAAATGATAACGGGTGTAGATATTATATATGAACAGTTGAGAGTTGCATCGGGATTACCACTTAGCATTAAAGAAGTTGAATTTTCAGGACACGCAATAGAATGTCGTATCAATGCTGAGGACCCCGGAGAAGATTTTAAACCCAGCTCAGGAAAAATTGATTTTATGCACTTCCCCGGCGGATATTGCACAAGAGTTGATTCTGCATTGTACAATGGTTGTGAAGTAAGTCCGTTTTATGATTCGATGATTGCAAAAGTTATTGTTAAAGGCAAAACTCGTTTGGAAGCAATTCGCAGAATGAGAAGAGCTTTGGAAGAAATGGTGGTAGACGGTGTAAACACAAATATATGTTTGCAACATTTGCTAATGTTTAATAAAAATATTTTGCGTGGGGATTACAACACAGGATTTATCGAAAACAATCTTGACGAAATATTAACCACTTACAAAAAAGCGAAAGGAGTAACAGATGAATCCATTTGAGGAACGCCGACATTTTTTAGATGTACTTAAAAAGCTAAATAAAAACAGCACAAAAATTGAGCCTGTTACTGTACCTGATGAGCTTTTTGTAAAATGTAGTGAATGTGGACAAACCTTGCAAAAAGCTGAAATTATCAAACTGTATAATGTATGCCCAAGCTGTGGCTACCACTACCCTATTTCTGCTTATAGACGATTAGAAATGTTGGTAGATTCAGGTAGTCTAAAAGAGCTTAACAAGCATTATACAGTAAAAAACCCTCTTAATTTTCCTGAATATGAAGAAAAACTAATCAAACTCAGGGAAAAAAATCATCTCAATGAATCTGTCGTTACAGCATATGCCACGATAGATGGGATAAAAACTGTATTATGCGTAATGGACGTAAGATTTTTAATGGGTAGTATGGGGGCAGCCTGTGGAGAAAAAATCACAAGGGCAGTTGAATATGCCACAAAGCGTAAACTGCCAATTATTATTTTTTGTGCCTCAGGTGGAGCAAGAATGCAAGAGGGAATTTTGTCTTTGTTTCAAATGGCAAAAACCTCCGCAGCAATAAAAAAACATTCTGATGCAGGACTTTTCTATCTATCCGTACTCACAAACCCCACTACAGGCGGAGTTACTGCTAGTTTTGCAAGTTTAGGCGATATAATTATTGCTGAACCAAATGCTTTAATTGGATTTGCAGGTCCAAGGGTAATTGAAAATACTATTGGCGAGAAGTTACCAAAAGAAGCTCAAAAATCGGAATATATGCAAAATCATGGTTTCGTTGATATGATAGTACAAAGAGGAAATATGAAAGATATAATCTCTAAAATACTAAGATTGCATAATAAAAAGGGGGATAACTTTGATGGAAAAATTTTTTCAGCCGGAGCAAGAAGAATTGATAGAATTTAATCAATGTATTCACCCATATGAACGTGTAATGATAGCACGTAATCCATTAAGACCAACTACAAAAGAATATATAGATGCTCTGTTTACAGATTTTATAGAACTATCGGGCGACAGAAAATTTGCTGACGATAAGAGTATTATTGGTGGATTAGCTTTTTATCATGATATTCCCGTTACAATAATTGGACATAGAAAAGGCAGAAACCTTGAGGAAAATCTAGTATGCAATTTTGGTATGCCCAATCCTGAGGGATATCGTAAAGCTGAACGGCTTATGATTGAAGCGGAAAAATTCAATAGACCAATCATCACCTTTATTGATACCCCTGGAGCTTATCCGGGATTAGAGGCTGAGGCGAGAGGTCAAGGCGAGGCAATCGCAAGATGTTTGTACACAATGAGCAGCTTAAATGTTCCGATAATTTCAGTAATTATTGGAGAGGGCGGAAGTGGAGGAGCATTAGCATTAGGCGTATGCGATTATATGATAATGCTTGAAAATTCAGTTTTTTCTGTGTTATCTCCAGAGGGATTTTCCACAATATTATGGAAGGATTCTTCAAGAGCTAAAGAAGCGGCAGAATTGATGAAATTAACAGCAATGGATCTTAAAGAACTTAATATCGTAGACAAAATAATAACTGAACCGCCACAAGGAGCACATCAAGAACCAAGCAGAATATTTTTAGATTTAGATAATACCTTTTCTGTGCAGTTGCCCAAACTCATAGCTACTAAAAATATTAATGATTTACGATACAAAAAAATTCGAGATATTGGCTCAGCTTTTGGAAAGGGAAATTACTAATGGAAATAATGGGTATGGGAAAAGCCTTGCCAACTTTAGAAATTACTAATAACTATTTATCTCAAATTGTTGATACAAATGATGAATGGATTTCCAGTCGCACAGGTATAAAAACTCGGTTTTTTGCCTCAGATGAAGAAAGTAATATTTCATTAGCAAGTATGGCAGCAAAAAATGCAGTTGCTAATGCCGATATAGCAATATCGGACATTGGTATTTGTGTTGTAGCCACTTTTACGCCGGACAATAATACTCCATCTGTGGCTTGTATGACGGCAAAAGAATTGTGCTTAAATGAAAACACATTATGCTTTGATATAAATGCGGCGTGTTCCGGATTTGTTTATGCTTTAAATATAGTAAACTCTATGCTTAAAGCCTTGCCGACTGCTAAGTATGGATTGGTAATAGGCAGTGAAGTGATATCACGATATATGGATATGAAAGATAGAAATACCTGTATTTTATTCGGTGATGGTGCAGGTGCAGCAATAATTAAATTAAATAATGACAAAATATGCGATTTTGACTTTGGCACTGTGCCTAATGATGAAGTATTATATTGCAAAGCAACAGATAGAAAATTGCAAATGCAAGGTAAAGAAGTGTTTCGTTTTGCAGTAACATATAGTGCTAAGTCAATTGAAAACATTTTAGATAAAAACAATTTGAACGTTTCAGATATAGACTTTTTCGTTTGTCATCAAGCTAACAGAAGAATAATTGAGGCATTGTCAAAAAAACTTAATATTGATTTATCTAAATTTTATATAAATCTAGATAAATATGGCAACACCTCTGCAGCAAGTATCCCCATAGCCTTGAGCGAAATGTTTGAAGAAAAGCTACTCAAAAAAGACGATAAAATCATATGTGTTGGGTTCGGCGGTGGCCTTACTTATGGCAGCACATTAATCACGATATAGGGGGAATAATATGGAATTAAGCAAAATACTTGGAACAGAATTTCCTATAATTCAAGGTGGAATGGCAAATATTGCCACAGGTGAATTTGCAGCAGCAGTTTCAAATGCAGGTGCATTAGGCATAATCGGTTCAGGTGGTATGAGAGCAGAAGATTTGCAGATACATATAAAGAAATGCAAAAGTCTGACTAATAAGCCATTTGGTGTGAATATAATGCTATTAAATCCTGATGCAAATAAAATGGCACAGATTGTAATAGATGAAAAAATACAATTTGTGACTACTGGTGCAGGAAATCCATCTGAATATATGAAAGCTTGGAAAGATGCAGGAATAAAAGTATTCCCTGTTGTGTCGGCAGTTGTTCTTGCTAAACGTATGGAGCAATTAGGGGCAGATGCAGTTATAATGGAGGGTACTGAAGCGGGCGGACATATTGGCGAAGCCACTACCATGGCGGTTTTGCCACAAGTTGTGAGGGCGATAAATATTCCGGTAATAGCTGCGGGCGGTATTGCTTGTGGCGAACAATTGCTAGCGGCTCATGCTTTGGGAGCTTGCGGTGTGCAAATTGGAACTTGTTTGCTTGCCAGTGAAGAATGCCCAATACACGATAATTATAAGCAAGCTATCCTTAAAGCTGATGACAAAGATACAATAGTAACAGGAAGAATAGCGGGTACACCTGTTAGGGTTTTGAAAAATAATATGGCAAGAAAATATGTTGCATTAGAAAAACAAGGTGCAGACAAAATGGATTTGGAAGTTTTTACATTAGGCTCGCTAAAAAAAGCTGTATTTGAGGGGAATGTTACTGAAGGCTCACTTATGGCTGGTCAAGTGGCAGGATTAGTAAATGAAATTAGACCTTTAAGAGATATACTAGAAGGGCTAATGAATGGATATTATAACCGTTTAAATGAAATAAAGGGACAATGAAATGATAAGTGAAAAATTAAAACTTCCTCTAATTCAAGGAGGAATGGGCATTGGTGTATCATTAGGCAGACTTGCTGGAAGCGTGGCAAGAGAAGGTGCAATGGGAGTTATATCAACAGCTAACCCAGGATATATGAAAGATAATTTTTGGAGTAATCCTAAGGAAGCTAATAGAACCGCATTAATAGAACAGATTAAAAAGGCAAAAGACCTTTCTCAAGGTAAAGGTATGATTGCGGTTAATGTAATGGTAGCCGGTTGCGATTATGAAACACAGGTTAAAAC
>JAVWUR010000096.1:0-8105 GCA_036667055.1 Oscillospiraceae bacterium | reverse complement strand
CAAAAGAGTTTGGCGGCGGAAAGTTTCCCGATAACTTTTACGACAGCCAAGAGCAAGACAGCCCCTCCCCCCATAACGCCAAAAGGCAAAACCGCATTGCCACCCTTGGGGACACCAAAAATAAATACAGCATCTCCGCCATTTATGACAGCCAAAAAGAGGATAACGCCGATAGCGTTTCCGACCTTGGTGACAGCCAAAAAGAGGACAGCCAAAAGTAAATTTTTGATTTCTATAGTAAATGACAAAATCGCCCTCCATTTTTTGTGTGGGGGCGATTTTTTGTGGCTTATTCGCTAAAATATTATCTTGTTTTTTATGGATTTATCCGAAACAGCTCCATTGCGTTTTCTCGTGTCAGCTTTATGACTTCGTCCTTGGACAGCCCTAGCTCCTCCCCCATTTTTTGGGCGGTGTAGTGCAAAAGGGAGGAATCGCACCGCTTGCCCCGAAAGGGTTCGGGAGACATATAGGGGCAGTCCGTCTCTAATAGCAGCCTGTTTTTTGGCACAACCTTTAAAGCTTCTATTGCTCGCCGTGCGTTTTTAAAGGTTATCACCCCTGTAAAACCGATGTAAAAGCCCATCTTCACAAGCTCTGTGCAGCTGTCTGCCGAGCCGGAATAGCAGTGGATAACCCCCTGTAATTTGTGAGCAAAGGGTTTTAGTATGTTCAAGGTGTCCTCCATAGCTTCTCGTGTGTGGATTATCACAGGCTTGCCTAGACTTTGTGCCAGCTCCAATTGGCGGACAAAGGCGGCTTTTTGTGTCTCTTTATCGGGGGCGTCCTCATAGTGGTAGTCAAGCCCTATTTCCCCTAGAGCCACCGTCTTTGGTGCTTGTAATAGCTCCTTTATCCCATCAAAATTTTCCTGTGTCAAGCGGTTTGCATCCTGTGGGTGATATCCGGCACTGCAATAGATAAAATCGTTTTCCTGTGCCTGTGCCAGAGCTTTTTTTGAGGATTTCAAATCGTATCCGCAGTTTAAAACCCAGCCCACGCCCTCCTTTTGTATCCTTTGCAGGACTTCCTTTTCGTCCTCAATAAACACATCGTCATTATAATGGCTGTGGCTGTCAAATATTTTTTCCATAGTAAAAATCCCTCTTAAAAAGCCCCTGTTGCAGTCAGTGCCCCTTCAAACGCAAGATTTTAAAAATCTAACGCTTAAAGGCTTTGGCACATAGCACAGAGGCTTTTAGTTTTTATATTTTATCTCACCTTGCTGCCCGGCTCCACAGACGAAGACACAAACAGCACCTCGGCGGCGTCTCCCTTGTCGGAGGCGATAATCATACCCTCGCTCATAACCCCACGCATTTTTCTTGGGGCGAGGTTCGCCACGATTACCACGTTTTTGCCCACCATATCCTCGGGGGTGTACCACTGGGCTATGCCGGAAAGTATGGTGCGGTTTCTTTCGCCATCAAAGATGGTGGATTTTAGCAGCTTGTCGGATTTTTCCAGCCGCTCACAGGCGATAATCTTGCCTACACGCAGGTCAATTTTTGAAAAATCGTCAAAGGTTATCTCTTGGCTTTCCTCCTCTTGAGGTTCTGCCTTTTGGGTTTCCTTGGCTTGTTCCTTGGGCTCGGTGGCTTTTTCCTCGGGTTTTTCCCTCGCTGCCGCTGCTTTTTCGTTGTCTTTAGCTATCGCCTCTAGCTCCTTTGCTATGTCGATGCGTGGGAAGATAACCTCTCCCTTGGTGACCTTAACCGCCCTTGTACCATCAAATTCTCTTAGGCTGTCAAAGGTTAAATCCTCCTTGGCAAAGCCCAATTGTGCCGCTATTTTAGGTGTGGTGTTGGGCAGATACGCCTGCAAAAGTGTGGTGACAAACCGCAGTGATTCCACAAGATTGTACAAAACCGCCGCAAGCCGTGGTGCGTTTGCCTCGTCCTTTGCCAGCACCCACGGGGCAGTCTCATCAATATATTTGTTGGCACGCTGTACCACCTTGAAAATTTCTTGCAGTGCAAGGGGCACGTTCAAATCGTCCATAAAGGCGGTGACCTTTGGCTGCAAAGCGTTGCACATATCTATAAGCTCTTGGTCGATAGGCTCTGCTCTTCTATTTTCGGGTAGCTCCCCTGCAAAATATTTTTCTACCATCGCCACGCTGCGTGACACAAGGTTGCCTAAATCGTTTGCTAAATCAGAATTTATGCGAGACATAAGTGCCTCGTTGTTGTATATTCCATCGTTGCCAAAGGGGATTTCTCTAAGCAGGAAGTAGCGGATTGCGTCCACCCCATATTTGTTGCACAGCACCACAGGGTCTACCACGTTTCCCACGCTCTTGCTCATCTTGCCACCCTCTAACAGCAGCCAGCCGTGGCCAAAAATTCTCCCCGGCAGTGGCAGGTCAAGTGCCATTAGCATGGCAGGCCATATTATTGTGTGAAACCGCAAAATCTCCTTTGCCATAAGGTGGACATCTGCCGGCCAGTATCTTTCATAATCGTTATATTCATCGTTCCAAAAGCCCAAGGCACTGATATAGTTGGACAGTGCGTCCACCCAAACATACACCGTGTGCTCTGGGTCAAACTCTACAGGTATGCCCCATTTCACTGTGGTTCTTGACACGCAAAGGTCTTGCAAGCCCTGTTTTATAAAGCTTATCATCTCGTTTTTGCGAGTTTCGGGCTGAATGAATTTCGGGTTTTTCTCGTACAGCTCCAGCAGTCGGTCGGCATAGTTTGACAGCTTAAAGAAATAAGCGTCCTCCTTGGCGGTGTATACCTCTCTGCCGCAGTCGGGGCATTTGCCGTCCACAAGCTGACTGTCCGTCCAAAAGGTCTCACAGGGCTTGCAGTAGTGCCCCTCATAAAACCCTTTGTAGATGTCCCCTTTGTCATACAGTGCCTTGAAAATCTTCTTCACCGTCTCCTCGTGGTAGCTGTCGGTGGTGCGGACAAATCTATCATAGCTAATGTCCATCATATCCCACAATTTTTTGATGTTCACCACAATTTCATCCACATATTCCTTTGGGGTTTTGCCGCAGGAAAGTGCCTTGTCCTGAATTTTTTGTCCGTGCTCGTCGGTGCCTGTCAAAAACATCACGTCATACCCTTGCAAGCGTTTATATCTTGACAGAGCGTCCGCCACAACGGTGGTGTAGCTGTGCCCGATGTGCAGATTATCCGAGGGGTAGTATATAGGTGTGGTTATATAAAATTTCTTTTGCATAATTAATCTCCTTTATAGTAAAAGTTTAAAATTTAAAGTTAAAAATTAATTGCAGCTCCACATTCGTATGGTGGTGTAGCTTGCGGTGCTAAAGATATAAAAATTTTTATTCATCTCGGTTTGCTCCTTTAATATATACCATATATCTTAACAAAATTTTACTGTAAATTCAAGTGCCGCAACGGTTCTATTTCAATTTACTGCGTACCGCCAGTGCAAAATCTATAAGCTTTTCCACGGGTTTATTGAAGGTTATGGTAAACTCCCCTGCCGTCTCCACCACGTCCCCTAAAAACTTTGCTTTGAACATATAGACGTTGTACAGCTCCTCGTCCGTTTCCTTGTCGGGGGCTATGCCCTGCATATCATAGGTGTGGCAGTTTGCAGATAGTGCCCATTTCATCATCTCCCACTGCATCATATAGGTGGGGTTTAATTTTCGCATTTCCCCTGTAGAGCAGCCATAAACGTGGCTTGTGGTGCCGGCGTACTGCAAAGCTATTCCGCCGCACAAGGGTTTATCCTCAAAGTAGCACATAAAAAGCCGAGCGTTATCGGGGAAGGCGGTGAGTATGCCCTCAAGGTAGCTTTTTGCCCGAATGGCAAACTTTTTCCGCTTGCCTGTCTCCTCATATATACTATAAAAATCGTCAAGATACTCTATGCCCTGCCGACATTCCACGCCGTTTTTAGGGCCAAAGCGAATGTAGTACCGTGTGCCGGAGGTGAACTTTTTTATCAGCTCATCCTCGGTGAGACATTTTATATAGTTGAGCATATAATTATATCGTGGCTGTATGGTGTCATGAAAAGCGGCGTTTAGCTTTATGTCCAGCCCACAGCCTTTAAAGGTGTCTATGGTCTGTGTGTCACCTGCCAAAACCAGCGGGTCACAGATAAATTTATAGGCATTGTATTGCTTTGCAAGCTGCTGTACCCCCGAAAGTAAATCGGACAGCACCTGTGTATCGCTATAGTCGCACACCGGCCCACGAGGAGCATACATCATGGCAAAGGGGCCGATTTTCCGTATGAGCACCGACACTCCCCCCACTATCTCCCCTGTTTTGCTGCGGCTTACCACAATTTCATTTTTCCATTCTTTTTTAACCTTGCCCCAGTTAGGGCTTTGCTGAAAAGCGCCATGGGGATGATTTTGGCAGAACCTGTCAAACTCATCATAATCGCTAGGCGATAAAATTTCCATTTAAAAACCTCTTAAAATCACTAGTAATGTCTTTTTAGTATAGCATATAATATAGAATATTAATAGTATTTTTATAATATAAATTGACAATGGCGCTTTTTTTTGTTAAATTTAGTATTGTACATATAGTTATCCGATTATCCGACAGCATATTACATGGAAAAGTATATAGAATGTGAGATATTATGGCAACTGAAAAGGAAAATGCGCTTATGGCCGCCTGCCTTTTGGGCAGAAATCTTTTGGAAAACGGCGGGGAAATATACCGTGTGGAGGAGTCCATCAATTTTTTTTTGACGGCTTACGGTATGTGTGACTGTCAAATTTTCGCCATTCCTGCCAGCATTATGGTGACGATAACGGAGGCTGACGTGCCTCTGACAAGAATAGAGCGAGTAAAAAGCACCTCCCAAAATCTTGACAAGCTGTCTAAATTCAACGATTTGTGCCGCACCGCCTGTAAAGATACCCCTCCCATCAGCTACATACTGGCACGCATGGAGGAGATACGGCAGGAGCGCCCCTACTCTTTTAAACTGGATTTGTTAGCTTACGGCTGTGCCGGAGCGTTTTTTTGTCTGTTTTGGGGCGGCACCTTAGCCGATGGAATTGTGGCTTTTATCTGCGGTCTTGCCACAAAATACTGCCTTGGCTTTATGTCCAGATTTAAGCCCAACATCTTTTTTTTAAACCTTGTTTCCAGCGCCGCCATCGCCTACATCGCCATGGCATTTGTGAGCGTGGGCATAGCGGATAACTACGATAAAATCATAATCGGCGCAATTATGGCATTAGTGCCGGGGGTGGCAGTCACCAATGTTATGCGTGACATTATAGCCGGAGATTTGATAACGGGCACCACAAAGCTGTCCGAGGTGCTTTTGGTCGCTACCTCCATCGCCATAGGCATCGCCCTTGCCATATCCAGTATAAGATGGCTTGGAGGTGTGCTATGATGGCTTACATTTTACCCTGTGTCTACGCTTTTTTTGCCTGCGCCGCCTTCTGTATAATCTTTAACATTCGAGATTTTAAAATCGGTGTGGTGTCCTCCTTTGGGGGCGCTTTGGCGTGGTTTGTCTACCTGTTATCCGCCTCCTTTGGCTCGGACATTGTGCAAAATCTTTTTGCGGCGTTTGCCGTGGCGCTTTTCAGCGAGCTTATGGCGAGAGTTTTTAAAGCTCCTGCAACTGTGTTTTTAATCATCGGAATACTGCCCATGGTGCCCGGCGGGGGCATCTATTACACCATGGAATACTGCGTAAATGGCAACAACGCCATGTTTATTGAAAAGGGGCTGCACACCTTTGCCATAGCCGGTGCAATTGCTGTGGGCGTCTCCCTTGCCTCGTCGATAGTGAGAATTTTTATAAGTGCAAGCTACAAAAAGTATAAAAAGGACGGTAAATATGACCGGAACAATTGTTAATTCACTAGCTATAATCCTCATGGGGCTGCTGGGCTGCCTTGTTAAAAAAGCTCTGCCCGACACCTTGGAAAAGCCTGTTATGCAGATGATTGGCTACAGCGTAACCTTGATTGGACTCTTGGGGTTTATCTCCACCGCCATTGTGATAAAGGAGGGCAAGCTAACCTCCAAGGGGGAAATTCTGCTGCTGGTAAGCCTTGTTTTGGGGGTGCTGATAGGCGAGGGGCTAAAGCTTGACGACCGCATTAACGCCTTTGGAGCATACCTTGAAAACAAAGCGGGAATTGATGGCTTTGCCAAAGGGTTTATCACCGCCTCCATCCTCTTTTGCGTAGGTGCTATGGCGATTTTTGGTCCTTTGCAGGACGGCATAAGCGGAGACAGCAGCGTGTTGTTTATAAAAAGTGTAATCGATGGCATAACCGCATTTATTCTCAGCGCAACTCTCGGATTAGGGGTATGTTTTGCCGGAGTGAGTGTCTTTGTATATCAGGGCACCATCGCCGCCCTCGCTTCCTATGTTGCCCCTTTTATGTCAGCCGTTATGATGGACAACCTGTGCATGGTGGGCTATGCCATAATGATAACCTTGGGCACCAACATCTTGGGGATTACCAAGATAAAAACCGTCAATCTAATACCGGCTTTAATAGTGCCGGTGGTGTACACTCTGTTTTTATAAGTTACACTTCACCCGAGCATTTGCCAAAGAGCCGCCTTTGCCAAAGAGCCGCCTTTTGACAAAGAGCCACATTTAAAAAAGAGCCGCATTTGACAAGGAGCCGACAAAGAGCCTAAATCCCCTTTATTTTTAGCAACGCAAAAGAGCAAAGACCCTCCACAACGGGAAGGTCTTTGCTCTTTATTTTATAGGAGGTATTTACTATTGAGCTTGCTTAGCCTTTGCTTTCTTAGGCCCGAAGATTGCATCTACAAGGATAGCTATAGCGCCATCGCCTGTTACGTTACAAGCTGTGCCGAAGCTGTCCTGAGCAAGGTACAAGGCTATCATAAGTGAAGCTTGTGCGTCGCTGAAGCCGAGCATTGACTGAAGAAGACCAAGAGCTGCCATAACTGCACCGCCAGGTACGCCAGGAGCTGCAACCATTGTTACACCAAGCATAAGAATGAATGGGAACATGATACCGAAATCTGTTGGCATACCCTCAAGTAGCATAATAGCCATTGAGCAGCAAGTCAAGGTGATGGTTGAACCAGAAAGGTGAATTGTTGCGCATAGAGGAATTGCAAAGTCTGCAATTTCTGTTGAAACGCCGTTCAATTTTGTCTGTTTCAAGGTTACAGGGATTGTAGCAGCTGAGGACTGTGTGCCGATAGCTGTTGCATATGCCGGCAACATTGTTTTGATAAGACCAAAGGGGTTTTTGCCTGCAACACCGCCTGCAACTGTGTATTGAAGCAAAAGTACAATACAGTGAAGAGCTATGATAACGCCAAAAACCTTGATGAATGTGCCGATGATTGCTGCGGCTGTTCCAACGTAAGCCATGTTTGCGAAGATACCCATAACGTGGATAGGCAGCAAAGGAATGATTATGCTTTCAATAAGCCCTGAAACGATGTCCTGAAACTCTACAAAGCATTTTTGAAGGTTTACGCCCTTTACAACTGCGATACCAAGACCCATTACAAAAGCTAAAATCAAAGCTGTCATAACGCCCATTATTGGAGGCATATCAATTGTTACAAAAGGTTCGATAGCTTTTTCGGTGCTCTCGATGGAGATTTGACCGGAAAGCATTTTAGGGAACAACAGAGAAGCTGTAACGTATGCAAGAGAACCAGCACATATTGTTGAAAGGTATGCAAAGCCAGCTGTTACGCCAAGGACTTTGCCTGCGCCTGTGCCAAGGTCTGCGATACCAGGTACGATAAAGCCGATGATGATAAGCGGAATTGCAAAGTTCAAGAAGTTGCCGAAAATGCCGTTAAATGTAACCAGAATTTTTACTATGATGTTGTTTTCTGGTGCTATGCCCATTGTCAACCAGCCGATTAGGTAACCCAGTGCAATAGCTATAATAAGCTTTGCAAGTAGTGGAATTTTCTTTTTCATAAAATTTCAATCCTCTTTTTTCTGTTTTTTGTAAGTAAACATTTTTTTATATCACCGTACGAACGCACGGTTAATACCTTTTTTATAGCCATTTGCTAGTTAGATTTGCTTGTAGCCATTAGCTGCCAAAGCTTTATAAACCTCAGCCTTATGCTCGGCATCTCTTGTCTCTACCACTAATTTTACTATGCAAGAGC
>JAVWUR010000095.1:0-8125 GCA_036667055.1 Oscillospiraceae bacterium | reverse complement strand
CTTGTCAGAATCGGTAACCATGTAAGGTGTTACATAACCTCTGTCAAACTGCATACCCTCAACAACCTCTGAAAAAGTATCGGCAGTTTTAGACTCCTCAATGGTGATAACTCCCTCTTTGCCAACCTTTTCCATCGTCTCGGCAATGAGCTTGCCAACATATCCATCTTGAGCGGAAACAGTTGCAACTCTCTCGATATCTGCTGAGCCTTTTATCTCTTGGCTGTTTGATATTATAGCCTTGATTGCTGCTTCGCTGGCTTTTGCAATACCACGCTTTAGGTTCATCGGGTCTGCCCCTGCCGCCACGTTTTTCATTCCCTCTTTTACAAGGCTCTGTGCCAAAACAGTTGCAGTTGTTGTGCCGTCCCCTGCTGCATCATTGGTTTTAGTAGCGACCTCACGGAGCATCTGTGCGCCCATGTTTTCAAGAGGGTCGGAAACCTCTATCTCTTTAGCGATGGTAACACCGTCATTTGTAACTAGCGGAGAGCCGAATTTTCTGTCTAAAACAACATTTCTGCCCTTTGGCCCCAGTGTGATTTTAACGGTATCTGCAAGACAGTTTATACCTTTTTGGAGGCTTTCTCTAGCCTCTTGCCCATAAACGATTTTCTTAGCCATATTATAAAACCTCCTTCATTATTCAACAATTGCAAGAATTTCCTGCTGTGATACAACAGTGTATTCTTTTTTGCTGATTTCAATTTGTGTGCCCGCATATTTTGCAACCAAAACCTTGTCCCCCGGCTTTACCATCATAGGCTGTTTTACACCGTCGACAACGGCTCCTTCGCCCACTGCGCAAACTTCGAAAAACTCCGGTTTTTCCTGTGCAGAGGCTGAAAGAATAATACCACTTTTAGTGGTTTCTGATTTTTCCGGTTGTTTTAGCACAACCTTGTCAAATAGTGGTTTAATGTTCATAAGTGATACATCTCCTTTAGATTATATATATATTATAGTCTTTTAAGAGCGGGAATAACAACCTTTAAAGTTGCCCCGGTCACAAGACCCATAATAACAGCGGAAACCGATAAAATCGGCAGATATGCCATAGGCGCTGTGTTGGAAAAAATAATTGATGCCCCGCAAAGCTGACCTATATTGTGAAAAAGTGCGCCAAAAACGGAAAGCGTGTAATAATTTATCTTGTCCTTGAATACTTTAATTAATAAGAACATTATAATTATGGAAAATGTTCCGCCCAGTAAGCTTAAAAAACCGGCGGTAACGCCCCTTGTCAAAAACACAAAAAACGCTTTTAACAGCGATACCTGCATGGCACTGCCAAAGCCCATATATACCATACAATACATCACTACTATATTTGCAAGCCCCAATTTCACTCCCGGAGGCAGTGCAAAAAGCGGTGTTATCATGCCCTCAACGAAGGACAAAACCATGGCAAGTGCAAATAGCAAAGCGATGGTAGTCATCTTTTTAGTTTTGTTCATTGACATCTATGTGCCCTCCTAAGGCTTAACAGAGAGTAATAATAACGCCTAATTGTGTAAGTTTTGTAAATAAATAATTAATTTTACACATTTCTATATTGTAAAGTGTTATACTGCCCTTGTCAAGCGTGAGGTGATATTTGTTCAAATAGTATTAAATTTGACAAAATTGGTGAAAAATATTATACTGTTTAACATATCTACATTTCAATTGATTAATATGCTTAAATAAAAAGGAGTTTGATATGAAAAAGGTTATAAATGTATTCGTGGTTTTAACTGTGCTTTTGTTCTGCTTAACAGCTTGTTCCGATGGCACTTTGAAAAACTTGAAGGACGGTAAGTACCGTGCTGAGTACAAAAATTTTGACGTTTATGGTTGGAAAGACTATATAGAGGTAACCGTTTCCAATAGCGAAGTTTCCGAATTGGTTTTCGATTCAATAAATATGGAAACCGGCGCTTTGAAAAGCGCAGATGAAAGCTATAAAAAACAAATGGAGCCAATTGTTGGCACCTACCCTGCTAAATATAATAAAGATTTAATAAACCAATTTATGGCGAGCGATAAGATAAGCTCCGTTGATGTGGTCGCCGGTGCAACTCAATCCACAGGCAGCTTTAAAACGCTTTTAATTGCTATTGCACCAAATTTAAAGGACGGCGTGACAGACGTGGTACTTGTTGACGATTTAGTTACTAAAAAGTAAATTTTTCGTGTTTCCAATTGACTAAAATGAAATTTATGTTATCATAATATAGCTGTAGTTTGGCACAGCCCCCAACCTTTTTAAAGGCAATAGGGGCTATGCCTACAGTCAATATTAATTTAAAAAATCGGAGTATTAAAAATGAAAAAAATTATTGCGATTGCTCTTGCTCTAACTCTCTCCTTGTCTGTTTTTACCGCTTGCGGTGGCAAGGATGAAAAAGCTACCTATGATGTAAAAGAGGTTTTGACTAAGATAGATACTGCTGTGCCTGTAACCATGCCGCAGGATATGACCGAGGAAACCTTGACCATTATGATGGGGCTTGATATGGCTGACGTCAAAAGCTACGCCGGCAAAATCACAAAGGTGAATATGTCTGCTGACCAAATCATCGTTATCGAGGCGCAGGACGGCAAAATTGACGTGATTAAAGCCGCTATGGAAAAGATGAAGGACAGCGTAGCAAAAAGCTTTGAGCTTTATCTTCCGGCACAGTTTGAAAAAGCAACTGCGGGCAGAATTGTAGTCAAAGGGAATTATGCAGTTTTGGCTATTGTAGGCGACGATGCCGCCATCGCTGATAACGGCGTTGAAAAAGCTTATGAAGCGGTGGACAAAGCCATTGACGAAGCGTTTAAATAGTGTATACTTTTAGTTGTTAGTTTGTAAAATTAAAGGTCGGGGTTGTAACTAACTCCGGCCTTTTTAATACCGTTATTATGGAGGATTTTCCCCTTGATTTTCAGTAATATTTTCTTTATGTTTCGCTTTTTGCCGGTTGTGCTACTGCTCTATTACATTGTCCCCTACAAATATAAAAATGGAGTTATAACGGTTTTCAGCCTTATTTTTTATTCCTGGGGCGAGGTCAAATACTTTCCCATTATGGTGGCAAGCACCGTGGTGGATTTTGTTGTTTCACTGATAATTGAAAAACACCGTGACAACAAAAAGATTATGAAAGCCAGCCTTTGGGTGTCTATAATCTTCAACCTTGGTATGCTGTTTTTCTTTAAATACACCGATTTCTTTTTGCTTAACATCAACAATTTGCTTGGGACAAGCCTCCCTCTTTTAAAGCTCACACTTCCCCTAGGGATAAGCTTTTACACCTTTCAAACCATGTCCTACACTATAGATGTCTACTGTGGCAGAGTCAAAGCAGAGGATAATTTCATCAACTTTTCCGCTTTTGTCACAATGTTCCCACAGCTAATCGCAGGGCCTATTGTAAAATACACCGACATAAATGAAAAGCTTAACACCTTTGAGGGCAGAATTACCCTTGATGGCATAAGCGAGGGGATAAAATTATTTATCTTTGGGCTTGGGAAAAAGGTTCTCATTGCCAACAATGTGGGGGCTTTGTGGACAGACCTTGAGACGTTGGGCTTTGCCGTTGGCTCGCCCCTTGCGTGGCTTGGAATAATTGCGTACTCGTTGCAAATTTACTTTGATTTTTCCGGATATTCTCTTATGGCAATCGGGCTTGGCAAGATGTTGGGCTTTGATTTTCCTCAAAACTTTAATCTGCCCTACATTTCAAAAAGCATAACGGAATTTTGGCGTAGATGGCATATGACCTTGAGCGGCTGGTTTAAAGAATATGTTTACATTCCTCTTGGGGGCAACCGAAACGGCCTAAAACGCCAGATTTTCAATATGCTTATCGTATGGTTTTTAACAGGCTTTTGGCATGGTGCCGACTGGAATTTCATCCTTTGGGGGCTGTACTATTTTGCACTTTTAGCGGTGGAAAAAATCTTTTTCTATGATTTTCTCAAAAATAAGCCGATTTTAGGCAGAATTTACGCTCTAGTTGCCATAGCTGTTGGCTGGTCGATTTTTTATATAACCGATTTAAGCGTTCTAGGCGGCTTTATCACCAGTTTATTTAACTTTTCCGCCGATGGCAGATTTAGCTACTACTTTGGAAACTACATTATATCAATTTTGATTGGTGTTCTCTTTTCCACAACCTTCCCAATGAAATTTTATGAGAAATTTAAGGACAACAATCTGGTTATCATCCCTGTTTTAACGGTCATTGCATTTTTAAGCGTTGCCTACCTTGTTGACTCCACCTACAACCCATTTATCTATTACAGATTTTAGGAGGATATGAAAATTGATTAAAAATATTAAAAAATATCCTGTTATTATATTTTTCGCCGTGCTGCTTTATCTTGTCAGCATTGCCGATTTATTTTCACCCATTGAAGAATTTTCCGACCTTGAAAACCGAAAGCTCCAGTCTTTTCCAAGCTTTAGCGTAAAATCTTTAGTGGAAAACAAATACACCCCCAAGGTTGAAGATTTTACCGAGGATCATTTTATTTTAAGAAACTACTGGATATCCTTAAAAAGTATCAGCGAAAGTTTGATTGGCAAGCGTGAAAATAATGGAATTGTATACGGAAAAGACGGATATATGTTCACAAAATATCTGGTTGAAAATACCGAAAATCAAGATAAAAATATCGCCGCCATCAAAACCTTTATGGATAGACACCCGGATAAAAATACAACCGTTATGCTAATTCCAACAGCCAGTGCAATAGAGGAATACCGCAACGGCTACGCCCCTGTTTTTGACGCAAGCGGTATGATTGAAAAGGCAAAAACACAGCTTGGAAAAGACTTTTTAGACGTGCAGGACGTCCTTTATTCCCACGCAAAGGAGGGCGGCGAATATGTTTATTACCGCACCGACCACCACTGGACAAGCCAAGGCGCTTTTCTTGGGTACGAGGAATATATAAAGAGCATCGGCAGAACCCCCACCCCTCTTGCCAGCCGTGGTAGCCCTGTAAATACCGACAACTTTTTGGGAACACACTATTCAAAGGCGAAAAGCTTTAACGCTGTACCCGATACTCTGTCCTACCTTCCCAACACCTCAACCATTGATATTTTAGGGAAAACCGACAGCATTTATGACCTTGAAAAGCTGAGTACCCGTGATAAATACGCAATGTTTTTGCGTGGCAACAACAGCCTGTCAACTGTCCATGGGGCAAAAAAAGACGGCGGTAAAATCTTGGTTATCAAGGATAGCTTTGCCAACTGCTTTGTGCCTTTTTTAACGGAGGATTTTGAAACTATTGACGTTTTGGATATGCGGTTTTACGTCCAGAGTGTGGACGAGTTAGTAGCAAAAAACAATTATGACGAAATTTTATTTTTATACAATTGTGAAACCTTCGACAGCGACATAAATTTGCCGAAAATAAATATGTACAACTGATAAAAACCACCGAGTTTGAAATGGGTACTTTCCCAAATCAAGCTCGGTGGTTTTCGTTTTATATTTGTTCTATTTTCGCTCTATTTTCGCTCTATTTTCGCTCTATTTTCGCTCTATTTTCGTTTCATATTCATTTTACATCTGTGTGATTTTTGTTTTAGCTTTAACTTATCCTAAAATTTACAGTGCTCCTTTATCTTTAAAAAGCTTTCCTCGCTTAAAAAATGTTCTATTCTACAGGCGTCCTCCTTGGCGGTTTGCTCGCACACCCCTAGCGCCACAAGACATCTTGTGAGGGTATTGTGCCTTTCCAGTATTCCATCAGCAACCTTTTTGCCCTGCTGTGTCAAATTTATATTTGAGCCGTCTATAGTCAGATACCCTTTATCTCTTAGTTGGCGAATAAACACGCTTACACTTGGCTTGGAAATTTTTAACTGATTTGCAATGTCAATTGCACGCACCTGCCCAAGCCTTTCTTTCAAAACCAAAACAGCTTCCAGATAGTCCTCCGCCGATTGTTGAATTTTCACAGTGTCCCCTCCAATTGTTATATATATTAATAGTACCACAGCTTGTGCAATTTTTCAATTGCTTAACACAATATATCCCCAAATATTTTTGTATATATCCCACAGTGTAGCCGTGCCATTTAGACGGCTTCACTTTTTTTTGCGAAAAATTAAAATAATTTTCAATTTTAGTGAGTACTTTTCAAGTTTTATGTATTGTTAATAAATGATAGGTTATTTGTATAAAAATTTCTATTAAAAAATCGCTGTGGCGCATTGTAGGTGTCGCCCCCATAAGCCTAGCTGCAATTAGCGGTCAATTTTTTTCAATTGAAAAGCGTTTTTTTCTTAGAGTAAGTACAAATGACAGAACTTTACCTTTTCGTCATGGCGAACGTAAAATCACAGGCAATCAATCTAGGAGGTGAGGAAAACGAGGTATAAAACAGCTCTTGAAATGGCAGAATTATGGTCAGTAAGTACACGCACTGTTCAAAAATGGGCGAGCGGTGGACATCTGAAAGGCGCATATAAGCTGGGCAGAGATTGGATAATTCCCGAAAATGCCGAAAAGCCTTCCCACACAAAGGGCGAGCAAAGCAATTCAGAACCCCCACAGGAAAAAAAGTCCTTTGCCCTGCCACTTATGAACGCAAGCTTTCCACCGGGCAAAGCACTGGACTACATAAACACCTTGGAGGGTACAGAGTGTCACAGCCTTGCACTTGCCGAGTACCATTATTACTGCGGAAATTCTCAAAATGCCAGTTGCTACGCCGCTCCTTTGCTGGGTAGCAAGGACATTGACATTCACTTGTCGGCACTGCTTGTACACTCCTTTGCAAATATTGAGCTTGGGGAAATCGGCACAGTGCGGCATAATTTTTCCCAGCTGCAAGGGCTTGCCAAGTGTAAAAGCAGCTCTAAAAAAAATGCAGTCGCTACATTTATAATGAGCATGACGGCTGTCCTTCTCCACCGACCCACAGCACAGCCTATCCCCCTTGAATCCTCTGTAAAATATCTGCCGGAGGGCATGAAGCTCTACTCCCTGTACGCTTTAGCTCACCTGTGGTACTTAAATGGAGAATATGGCCGCTCCATGGGAATTGCCGAGTCGGGTCTGGCAATGTCAGAATTAACCTACCCCATTCCTTTTATTTACCTAAATCTGATTGCCGCCATAGATTGTATTAATCTACAGCAAATAGAGCGTGCAAAATCCTACTTTACCTCGGCGTGGACACTGGCGCAAAAGGATAAATTTTTTCATCCCTTTGCCGAGCATCATGGTTTACTGGGTGGCTTGGTGGAGGTTATGCTAAAGGGCAGTTACCCCGCAGAATGTGAAAAAATCATCAAGGCTACCTATAGTTTCAGCAAGGGTTGGCGGCAAATCCACAACGCCAACACCGATAATGCCATAACAGATGTTTTGACAACCACCGAATTCACTATAGCTATGTTGGCGTCAAAAAAGTGGAGCAACCAGCAAATCGCCGAACATATGAAATGCTCTGCAAGCACCATTAAAACCCATCTCTCCAGCATTTACCGAAAATTGAATATCGCCGATAGAGGTGAGTTAAAGCAGTTTTTACTGGAGTAAAATAGCCGTTTTTAGGGTAAAACGGCGTATTACAATACACAAAATGCAAGCGTATAATATGTATAAAATGTGATAAAGCACGTCAAATCCCCACTGTTTCGATTT
Source organism: Oscillospiraceae bacterium (assembly GCA_036667055.1). GTDB lineage: Bacteria > Bacillota > Clostridia > Oscillospirales > Ruminococcaceae > RGIG3102. The sequence continues at coordinate 482 of JAVWUR010000095.1, read as the reverse complement.
TATGTGTTTTTCCCCGCTCAACGTCCATATTCACACAAACAAAACCACACGCAAAAAATATTATTAGGAGATGCACTCATGAATTTCAAAAAAATTATTGCTACCATAATGGTAATCGGTATGGTGATCAATATTTTGCCTTTTGATGCTTTGGCAAAGGATCCACCACCACCACCGGCTGTGACCTCGATGGCACAGTCTGAGGAACCTCAGCCTGCATCGGCAGTGCCACCGGCAGCACCAAGTCCGGCGGCTTCACCGGCGGAATCTCCGGCAGTTTCTCCGGCGGCTTCACCGGCGGAATCTCCGGCAGTCTCACCGGCGGTTTCTCCGGCGGTTTCTCCGGCAGTTTCACCGGCGGTCTCTCCGGCGGTCTCTCCGGCGGTTTCTCCGGCGGTTTCTCCGGCAGTTTCTCCGGCGGTCTCTCCGGCGGTATCTCCGGCGGTCTCTCCGGCGGTCTCTCCGGCGGTTTCACCGGCGGT
>JAVWUR010000094.1:0-8292 GCA_036667055.1 Oscillospiraceae bacterium | reverse complement strand
ATAAAAGGTGTAAATTCTTGCTTTTGATTTATATTTTAGGCTCTTTGTCAAATGTTGGGGTAGCGTGTAAATATACTCAGCGTGTTATAAATATACCTAACGTGTTATTGAACGATAAAAATACAAACTGTATATACTATAAAACACGCCTAGGGGTGCGTTATTTATTTACGGTAGAAGTGCCCTTTTCCAATAGATAGGTAGCTTCAAGGTCGGCTAGGTGAGCCATAACCGCTAAAGGATAGCGTTTAAAAGCCTCGCCTATTGCAAAGCTGCCTGCCTTGGCACTGTCATCAAAGCCACCCATATGCCAACGGATTGCCATAGCTTCCTCGGTGGAAAGCCGCATAAACCGCTCGATAAGAAAAACGCTTTTTTCGCCGTGTCCGTAGGGGAAAACATCCTCTATGTTGTAGGTTTTAACCTTTTCCCATTGCCCTGTCTGCTCGTTTTTTACATTTCTTGTGCCCTCACGGTACATATTTATCTTGCAAAAATCGTGGCATAAGGCGACAAGAGCAACCGTTTCATCAGAATATTCACCGCCCTGTGTACGCTCCTTTAAAACCTTGTACACATTTAAGCTGTGCATAACAAGCCCGCTTTCGCAGGCACCGTGAAAACGTGTGGAGGCAGGGGCTGTAAAAAAATCGGTTTTGCAAAGCCACTCCAGCAGCTTGTCCTTGCCTTGGCGAACAACGCAGGAGTTGAAAATTTCCAAAAACTCGGTTTTGTAATCTACAATATTTTCCATTATAAATCTATTTCATCTAAAATTTCTTTTAGAACGGCAACCTCTTCAGCGGTGAGGGAGATACCCTTGCCCATCTTTGTATTGTCCGCAGACCAATCACGGATATCGTACTTTGGTTCTCTTTCGCCCCAAGATACCATATTAACCTCACGAACCCAGCCGCCCTTGCCCTGAGAAAGAACCCCTAATTTTTGAACTACTTCATATTTAAATTCTGCCATTGTAAACACCTCTCTAATAAAACTAAAATTAACTTAATGTCCACCATTGTAGTATAAACTAAAAATAAATGCAAGACCTAATTTTAATTCTTGACATTTTTCCGTTAACGTATTAGAATATAACCCATACAATACTAATAGATAGAGGCTGTGAAAAAGAGTCGTCTACCTTTCCCTTTCAAAGAGAGCTGCTAGTGGTGTAAGGCAGCAAAGGGCGGTGGGTGTGTAGCTTTGGAGCCAAAGTGGTGAACTTCAAATAGCCATTTTCGTGACCTTCTGCGTTAAAGAAATCAAGTGGGTATATTTTTTATGCCAATTTGGGTGGTACCACGGTTTTACAATCGTCCCAGTTTATAGGGACGGTTTATTTTTTTTTACAGAAAGGGGTATGAACTGTGGCACAGAAAGCAAGAATACAGTGGGTCGACGCATTTAAAGGCATCAGTATGTTTGCAGTTTATTGGGTACATTATCCCGAGGCTGCAAGCGGAAATTTAAAATATATTGGCCTTATCTGTGCAGTGCCGGCGTTCTTTTTTGCCTCCGGGCTGTTTGCCACAGGGGAAAGACAGCACACGCCCTTGCAGTTTGTTATCAGCCGAGCCAAAAGTATTTTAATTCCCTATTGTGGCTTTGCTATTATTAACTGCCTGGTATATCTGTTATACAATCGTCAAAATTTATCGGACTTTGGGCAAATCCTCCTGAGCTTTGTGCAGGGACGGCGCAACCAGATTTATGCGGCAGCCATGTGGTTTTTGCCCTGCATATTTATTGTGGCTTGCTTGTATGAGCTGGCGATGAAAAAGATTAAAAATCCCAAGCTTTTGTTGCTGGTCAGCATTTGTATCAGCATTGCCGCAAAATTATTCTGGGAAGAACCGGTGACAGTATTCAGCTTTAATGTGGCATTGCGATATTTGGCATATTATGCACTGGGTGATTATATTCGGCAGGTCAGCAACACACAGAAAAAGAAAGTGCAGTACGGAATTGCCCTGGGCGTGGTTCCCAGCGTTATATGCGTAGGGCTGTTGATGATGAAAGGCGGCACAGCGGTCACTCTGCTGGGTACAGGTACCTTGCAGGTAACCATCATGAATGTTATTTGCACACTGTCAGGTATTGAAATTATATATCTATGCGCACTGCTGCTTTGCAAAATACCGCTGGTTTGTCAAATGGGGCAATACACCGTTGTGTACTGCGGCATGGAAACAGTTGCCAGAGCATTGATACCCAGCCTGCTTTCCCTGGTGGGAATTGGGTTTTCTCCTGCAAAAATGAGCACGGTTATTTTATATAACGGGTTGCTGTTTTTATTTATATATTTTATTTTTGTCATTCCCATTCAAAAATTCTGCCCTATTTTGGCAGGAAAACAACGTGGTTTCAAAGAAAGGAAGATATGCATATGAAAGAACTTGAAAAAATTTATGACCCCAAACAGGTTGAGGATAAAATTTATCAGTCCTGGCTGGACGGGAAATACTTCCACGCAGAGGTGGACAGCAAAAAGCCGCCATACACAATTGTTATACCACCGCCAAACATCACAGGGCAGCTTCATATGGGGCACGCACTGGACAACACACTACAGGATATTTTGATAAGATATAAAAGAATGCAGGGATTTTCTGCATTGTGGATACCCGGCACAGACCACGCTTCCATCGCCACCGAAGCTAAGATTGTGGAGGCTATGAAGAAAGAGGGCATTACTAAAGACGATATTGGCAGAGACGCATTTTTGGAAAAGGCGTGGGAATGGAAAGAGGTTTACGGTGGCAGAATTATCCAGCAGCTGAAAAAGCTTGGTTCTTCCTGCGACTGGGACAGAGAGCGTTTTACCCTTGACGAGGGGTGCAGCGAGGCGGTAAAGGAAGTTTTTGTAAACCTCTACAACAAGGGGCTTATCTACCAAGGGGAGAGAATTGTCAACTGGTGCCCTCACTGTCTCACCTCTATAAGCGATGCTGAGGTTGAGTTTGAAGAGCAGGACGGACATCTTTGGCAGATAAAATACCCAATAAAAGGCTCTGATGAATTTATCACCGTTGCCACAACCCGACCGGAAACTATGCTGGGCGACACCGGCATTGCAGTGGCAGTTGGGGACGAGCGTTTTGCACAGCTTTTGGGCAAGACTGCCATTCTCCCACTTGTGGGCAGAGAGATACCGATTTTTGCCGATGAATATGTGGAAAAAGAGTTTGGCACAGGGGCGGTAAAGATGACTCCGGCACACGACCCCAACGATTTTGAGGTGGGGGCACGGCACAACCTTGACATTATAAAGGTTTTGACCGAGGACGCACATATGACACAGGACTGCGGAAAATACGCAGGGCTGGACAGAATGGCAGCGAGAAAAACCATAGTAAAGGATTTAGAGGAGCTGGGCTTAATTGTAAAAATTGAGGACTACAAGCACAATGTGGGTTCCTGCTATCGTTGCAAAACCACTATAGAGCCGATGATTTCAAAGCAGTGGTTTGTGAAGATGGAGCCGCTTGCAAAGCCGGCGATTGAGGCGGTGAGAGAGGGCAAGACAAAGTTTGTGCCCGAGCGTTTTGACAAAATTTACTATCACTGGATGGAGAACATCAAGGACTGGTGCATCTCTCGTCAGCTGTGGTGGGGGCATAGAATACCGGCGTGGTACTGTGAGGATTGCCGCGAGGTCATTGTATCAAAGGACACTCCACACACCTGTCCAAAATGCAACAGCAGCAAATTAAAACAGGACGAGGACACGTTGGACACTTGGTTTTCATCGGCACTTTGGCCCTTTTCCACCTTGGGCTGGCCGAATAAGGACAGCGAGGACTTTAAATATTTTTACCCTACCAGCACTCTTGTCACAGGGTATGACATAATATTTTTCTGGGTTGCGAGGATGATTTTCTCGGGGCTGGAGCACACGGGAGAGGTTCCCTTTGACACGGTGTTTATCCACGGTATCGTCCGTGATGCCAACGGGCTGAAGATGTCAAAATCCTTGGGCAATGGCATCGACCCACTGGAAATTGTGGATCAATATGGTGCAGACGCTCTGCGTTTTACGCTGGCTACCTGCTCTAGTGCCGGCAATGATATGAGATATTCCGACGAAAAGGTCAAGGCATCAAGGAATTTTGCCAACAAATTATGGAATGCTGCACGATTCATCCAAATGAATTTGGAGGGAGAATTGGAGGCAGGGCTGCCCCAAAAGCTGGAGCAGGAGGACAAGTGGATACTGTCAACCTTAAATAGCGTGATAAAATCCGCCACCGACAATATAGAAAACTTGGATTTAGGCTTGGGGGCACAAAAGGCATATGACTTTATCTGGGACGAAATTTGCGATAAATATATAGAGATTGTTAAAATTCGCTTGTCCAGTGAGGACACAGAGGTAAAGAACAACGCAAGACGCATTTTGGTCTATGTGTTCAGTGAAGCACTAAAGCTGCTGCACCCCTTTATGCCCTTTATAACCGAGGAAATATATCTGGCACTGCCAAACAATACAAAGAGCATAATGATAAGCGATTGGCCGAAATTTAAGCCGGAGCTTTCCTTTGAAAAGGAAGAAAAATCCCTTTCAAGAATTTTTGAATTGTCAAAAGCCATAAGAGCCTTGCGTGCGGAATTGCAGGCACATCCGGCGAACAAAACCCTGCTTATCATCGAGACACAGCACAAGGACGATTTTGAAAAGGGAATGTATTTCATAGAAAAATTCGCCTATGCAAAAGAGGTTCGCTTGGTGGACAAATTTGAGGGCGATGCAAAGCTGTACTCACAGATTGTGTGCGAGGGTGCAAGAGGGTTTATCCCAACAGGCGACCTTGTGGACAGGGAGAAAGAGACAGCACGGCTTAACAAGGAGCTTGCAAGCTGTGAAAAGGACATTGGGGTTATCAGCGGCAAGCTGAATAATCAGGGCTTTTTAGCCAAGGCACCACAAGCGGTTGTTGACCAAGAGCAAGCAAAGCTTGAAAAGGCAAAGGAAAAAAGAGAAAAAATCCTTGAAAGCTTGGCGGCTTTGCAGTAATATATAGCTAATAAAACACCGGACAAAAAGGCGGTTTTTATGCCGTCTTTTTGTATATAATGAATAATATAAATAAGAGGTATATATTATGACCTATGATGAGACACTGGAATTTATACACTCACAGCCGAGAATGAAGAAAACAGACGAGCATAGGGCACTGAAATTGCTGCTTAAATATCTTGGCGCCCCCCAGGATAAATTAAAGTATGTCCACATCGCAGGCACCAACGGAAAAGGCTCCTGTGCCAAGATGCTCAGCAATGTGCTGGCACAGGCAGGGTATAAAACAGGGCTTAACATATCGCCCTTTGTCATTGATTTTACCGAGCGTATCTCCATAAATGGGGAGTATATCCCACAGCAGGCACTGTGCGAAATAGCACAGCGGATTAAAACGCTGCAAGAAAAGATGAACGCAGAGACGGAGCTGCGGCTGGCGGAATTTGAAATAGTGACGGCAATTGCCTTTTATTATTTTGCACAGGAAAAGTGCGATATCGTTTGCCTGGAGGTTGGTATAGGCGGATTGCTGGACAGCACCAATGTGATAAAGGACAGCGTAATATCCTGCATAATGAATGTAAGCTATGACCATATGGAGATATTGGGTGACACCATAGAAAAAATCGCCTTTCAAAAAGCAGGGATAATCAAGGAAAACCAAAGGGTAATTTGCTATCCGGCGATGGACGAAAAAGCATTGCAGGTGATAAATGAGGTGGCAAAGAGCAAAAATTCTACGGTGGTTTTGCCACAAATAGCCGAAATACACTGTACCAAGGTGAGCCGCTTAAAAACCCAACTGGAGTATGGAAATTACAAAATCAACCAAGCCTTTACAGGACGCCACCAAGGGTACAATGCTGCGGTGGTGATTGAAGGGGCGAGGGCACTTAGACAGGCAGGCTATAATATCCCCGATGACGCTATAGTGAGGGGCATTGAAGGTGCTACTTTTCCGGCGAGGATAGAAATTATAAGCGAAGAGCCACTTGTCATTTTGGACGGAGCACACAATCTTGATGGAATATCTGCTCTTATAAATGTATTAAAAGAAAATGACATACACAACCTGACGGCGGTGTGGGCAAGCCTTGGTGACAAGGAGCCGGAAAAAATAATACAGCTTATGGCACCCTTTATAGAAAACCTATTCACGGTGGAGCTGCACGGGGCAAGGGCAGTGCCACGAGACAAGTTAGCACAGATGGCAAAAAAATATATAACAAATGTTAAGATGGCAGACACCGTGGAACAGGGAATAAAAATGGCAAAGGAAACAGCGACAGATGGCGTGCTGGTTTTTGGCTCGCTGTATCTTGCAAGTGATGCGAGAGAATTTCTTATATGATGTCTGCGCATTTGTTCAGTGGACATTATTTAATATCACAAATTAAAAGCATAATATGACAAACTTTTTAAGGCACATCCTTTATTATTATCAGTAAAGGATGTGCCTTTTGTTTTGCGAAAATGGAAGTGCTAAAGAGGTGAAAAAATGGGGACAGTAGAGTTCGTTTTAAATAAAAACAGCTTAAAAATTTTTATTTCAGGGGAGATAGACCATCACAGTGCCTTTGAGATGAAGGATATTATTGACGGGCAGATATTAAATGTTTGCCCCAAGGTGGTGGTTATAAACTTTGAGAAGGTTACATTTATGGACTCCTCGGGGATAGGGCTTGTGCTGGCTCGATATAAATTTGCACAAAATTGTGGGGCAAGCCTCTATGTGGAGGGCGTGAATACACAGACAAGAAAGATATTGGCACTGGCAGGAATAAAAACCATAAATGATATTACAGTATAGGAGAAAAGATGAAAGCACAAAACTTTATAAAGATAAATTTCCCATCAAAATCGGTAAATGAAAGCTTCGCACGTTCGGCAATAACGGCGTTTTGCACCCAGCTTGACCCCACGGTGGAGCAGGCAAACGACATAAAAACGGCGGTGAGCGAGGCGGTGACCAACTGTATTGTACACGGATATAAGGACACCTTTGGAATAGTTTACATAACAGCCACTATTAATAATAATACTATTACTATTAATATAGCGGATAAGGGGCTAGGAATAGAGGATGTCAACAAGGCGATGCAGCCGCTTTTCACCACTGATGAAGCAGGGGAGAGAGCAGGTCTGGGATTTGCGGTAATGCAGTCCTTTATGGACACCTTGAAGGTGAAATCTATGCCGGGAAAAGGGACAAGGGTTGTTATGACAAAAATAATTACATCGAGGGGATAAAATGTCTTTACAACTAAAAACAGCAAGAGCGGAATTTATCGAAAAGAATATGGGGCTGGTTCACGCCTGTGCCAATCGGTTCAGGGGCAAGGGCATAGAATATGAGGAGATGTTTGCGGCAGGCTGCGTGGGGCTGATAAAGGCATATGATGCTTTTGACACCGAGCGTGGGGTGCAGTTTTCCACCTATGCTGTGCCGGTGATTTTGGGGGAGATAAAAAAATTGTTCCGTGATGGGGGTATGATAAAGGTCACACGCAGTATAAAAGAGCTGTCCTTAAAGGTCAACTACACACGGGAGCATCTGCAAAAAAGAATGGGACAGGAGCCGACCATCAAAGAGATTGCGGAATATTTGGAGGTATCGGTGGAGGATGTGGCACAGTCGATATCCGCCTCGGCACCGCCCATGTCGCTCACTGCAATTTTCGAGGACGAGGATGGACAGTGCGAATTTGATATACCCATCGAGAGCGATGAAGAAAATATGGCGAATATGATGGGGCTTAAATATGCCATACGAGATTTAGAGCCGATAGAAAGACAGATAATATACCTTAGGTTTTTTAAATGCAGAACCCAGACGGTGACAGCACAGCTCTTGGGAAAGACGCAGGTGCAGATATCACGTCAGGAGCGGAAAATAATACAAAAAATGCGAAAAAGGTTTATGGAATAATTTCAAATAAATTTTCTTGTAAAACAAACTAGACTATGGTACAATAATATCCATTAAGTGTAATCGCTGCTATTTTATCTTTAAATATCGGGGGTTACTTCCGTAAAGATTATAAGGAGCGGACGATGGATACAACGGTAAAAGGGTATATAGTGCGGTTTATAAAATTGATAGTGGGGCTGGCAATCGGCTCATTTGGCGTTATGTTTACCATCAACGCAAACTTGGGGCTTAGCCCTTGGGATGTTTTTGCACAGGGAATTGCCATAAAAGTCAGTGCGGCGATGGGTACAGAGGTGCTTTTAGGGACAATTATACAGATAGTCGGCGTGTTTGTACTTTT
>JAVWUR010000093.1:0-8542 GCA_036667055.1 Oscillospiraceae bacterium | reverse complement strand
CAAAAATCCGTAAGGAAAAGTCATTTATTAGGGAACGCTGTTGTAATTTTGAAATAAAGAGTATAATATATATATAAAGAACAGAACCACCGTGGCTGCCACCCAAAAGAGCACAGACGGTGTTTGGGGCATATAGAGGTTAGAATATGATAAAAGATATCAAGCTGGGTGAAGTGCTTATCAGCGGCGGATATATTACCGAGACACAGCTTCAGACAGCGCTTAAAGTGCAAAAAGAGTATGGCGGTCAAAAGCTGCTGGGCGAGGTGCTCACGGAGCTTAAATTCGTCACGGAGGAGCAGGTTTTAAGTGGACTTTCACAGAAACTGGGCTTAAAGACAATTCAATTTTCCAGTACAGATGTGGACGTAAACTATGTAAAGCTGCTGCCAAAAGAGATAAGCCAAAAGTATAATCTAATTGCTATAGGCGAGGAAAAAAATGGCGTTGTGGTGGTTATGAATGACCCACTGAATTTTTACGCCACAGAGGATATCAAGCTTATTTTAGGCAGACCTGTCATAATTCGCTTGGCAAAGCTTGGGGATATTCAAAGGGAAATTCGGTATTGGTATGGGGAGCTGGACGCACAAAAAGCGGCTACCGATGCAAACGTTGCGGTGGACAACCGCAGTGATTTTAAAATTGAGAATTTGGACGATACCACCGACGAAACCCCCATTGTTCAACTGGTAAACAGCACACTTTTTAAAGCCTACACCTCGGGAGCATCAGATTTGCACTTTGAGGCGTTTGAAGATAAAACCATTGTCCGTATTCGTGTTGACGGTCAGATGCTGGACTTTTTGACCTTGGCACAGAGCCTGCATCAGGGGATAGTGGCGAGAATAAAAATTCTGTCAGGGCTGGACATCGCCGAAAAGCGGTTGCCGCAGGACGGACATTTCCACGCAAAGCTACAGGGCATAGAATTGAACGTGAGAACCAGCATACTGCCAACGGTGTATGGAGAAAAAATCGTGCTGCGGTTTTTAGGCAAAAATACATATGTTGACGATAGCGACACCTTTGGTATGTCCAAGGAGGATGTGGCAAAGTTCAATAAGATTTTGGAAAGCCCCTATGGTATCATCTACTTTACAGGGCCTACAGGCAGCGGCAAAACCACCACGCTGTATATGGTTTTGGCTCACCTTGCAAAGCAAAATATAAACATTGCCACCATCGAGGACCCTGTGGAGCAAAACCTTGATAGGGTCAACCAAACCCAAACCAACAACACCGCAGGGCTGACCTTTGCGGCAGGCTTGCGTGCCATATTGCGCCAAGATCCGGACGTTATAATGGTGGGGGAAACCCGTGACAGCGAGACGGCATCAATAGCGGTGCGTAGTGCCATAACAGGGCACTTGGTGCTGTCCACCTTGCACACCAACGATTCTGTTTCCGCAGTGCCAAGGCTGTTGGATATGGGGGTAGAAAATTACCTCATATCTTCATCATTGGTGGGGGTTGTGGCACAAAGATTGGTGAAAAAGCTGTGCACCAACTGCCGAAAGGAATATCAATTGACACCTATGCAGGAGCATCTGTTTGGGTATTCGGGCACGGCGTACAAGCCCGTGGGCTGCCCTGAGTGCAACTACACCGGCTACAAAGGCCGCAGAGCAATACACGAGGTGCTGTACATAGATAAAGAGCTGCGAAAGCTTATAGGCGAGGGTGCTACAATGGATGATATCTACAACTATGTGAAGAATGTTCAGCATCTGGAAACCTTGAAGGACGGGCTGATAAAACTGGTGAAAAACGGCACTACAAGCGCCCAGGAGTTAGAGCGGCTCACATATTTTGAATAGGTAGAACACCGAAAGCGGTTTTACATACAACATTATTATAAAGGAGATTGGTTAATATGAAAAAAAACAAAAAAGGCTTTACCCTCATTGAAATTATCGTGGTATTGGTAATTTTGGCAATCCTTGCGGCGGCGACAATCCCGTCAATGTTGGGCTTTGTCAAGGAGGCAAATCAAAAGGCGATTATAGCAGAGGCGAGAACTGCTTATGTTGCGGCACAGATGATAGCGACGGAAAAATATGCCACAAACGCTACAAACCAAAAGGTTTCATCAGCGGAAGTCAACAAATACCTTGACCAAGAGACAGGTGTGACAAAAGAAACCACTGTTATGTCAACAAATGGCAAGGTGGACCAGATTGAATTTAAATACACAAAAAATGCTAAAACTACCACAATACTTATTACGGCAGGCGGCGGCACAACCGTTTCCGGCGGCTAAAGGGTAAACGAGGGCAATTACAATATCCCCACTTTAATCGGTGGGGATATAAATTAAATTATGATTTATTTTATATATTTTATACTGTTTTTATTCGTCTTTTTTTATGGTGCCTGCTTTGCAAGCTTTATTGCCGCCTTTGCCTATCGGTATTCCAAGGGGCTTAAAATTTCCAAGGGTCGGTCTTTTTGCGAGGGGTGCGGCAGCACATTAAAGGCGATAGATTTAATACCGGTGTTTTCCTACATCTTTTTAAACGGACGATGCAGAGTATGCAAACAAAAAATCCCCGTGGGCTATTTCTTGACAGAAATTGTCGGCGGTTGCATTTGCTTACTGTGCTTTTTTCGTTTTGATTTTTCCTACAGTGCACTTTTGGCAAGCGGCGTGGGGCTGACACTGCTGTGTGTCGCACTGGTGGACGAAAAAATTATGACCATACCCGACCGCTGTCAAGTGCTGCTGCTGGGGCTTGGAATTATCAGCCTATGGGTGTTAGACACACCTATAAAGTGTAGAATTATAGGTATATTTTCCGTTAGCGTGGCACTTGTCATTGTAAATATTCTGTGCCAAAAGCTACTGGGGCAAGCCGCCTTTGGGGGCGGTGACATAAAGCTTACAGCGGTGTGCGGCTTTCTTTTGGGCTGGCAAAATATGCTCCTCGCTATGTTTATAGCACTGGTTTTTGGGGGCGGCTATGCCATATATCTTTTGGTAAAAAAAAGACAGCGTGGAGACACGCAAATCCCCTTTGGCCCTTATCTTGCAGTGGGGATATTCACAGCCATGCTCTATGGTGATACAATTATACAGGGATACCTGCGTTTAACAGGTCTTAGTTAGCAAGTTAAGCTATCCTAAACAAAGGAAAAAAAGAGAAAATTATTTGGCAAGATACAGGTATGAGGTGAAAAAGATGCCGGGATATAAATACACCGCAAAAAATATAGAGGGCAAGACGGTAAAAGGCTTTGCCATTGCACGCAGCAGTGAAGATTTGTACAGAGTGCTGCAAAAAGAAGAGCTTTACCTGTTAAAATGGCAGCAAAAAGAGGAGACACAGACACGGTACAAGCTGAATTTTAACGATGTATCACAGTTTTCTCGCCAGATGGCGGAGATGCTCAGCGGCGGTATAACCATCCTGCCCGCTTTGGACATTGTGAGAATGAGGGAAAAGCACAAGGAAAAAAAGAAGATTTTTGAGGCTATATACAACGAGGTGCAGTCGGGCACCAGCCTTTCTCATTCCATGGAGCTACAGGGGAGAGCCTTTCCGCCCCTATTAATAAATATGTACCATGCCGGTGAGGAGAGCGGCTCCATAGCCAACACCGCACTGGAGATGGCGGAATATTATCAGCACGAAAATAAAATACAGGGCAAAATCAAGACGGCAACCTTTTATCCTCTCATGCTATTGGGCGTGACGGTAGCGGTTGTGGCGGTTGTGTTTATGGTGATACTGCCGCCGTTTTTCGAGCTGTTTAACGATATAGCGCTGCCGCCAATAACCCAAGCTATGGTTAAGATAAGCAAATTTTTGGCGGCGTATTGGTTTTACATTTTGCTTATGATTATCTTGGGAGCTTCACTTTTCAGCTACTGGACAACCAAGGAAAAAAATATGTATATTGTAGACAGAGTGAAGATTAAACTGCCCTTGATTGGACATTTGATGCAGACCATCTACACTGGTCGCTTTGCCTCCACCCTGTCGGCACTGTATGCCAGCGGACTGGACATGATAACCTGCCTAGAGATAACCGCCTCGGTAATCGGCAACACCTACATTGAAAAGCAGACGGATGCCCTTATAATAAAGGTGAAAAACGGAGAGCCGTTCTACAAGTGTCTGGAGGCGATAGACGGGCTTGACCCAAAGCTTGCCACAGTGGTGTATATAGGTCAGGAGTCAGGTCAGCTAGGGCCGCTGTTAAAGAGCATGGCAGACAACTTTGAGCACGATTCCGAGATGGCGACGGAAAAGATGATAACCATTATAAATCCGATTATGATTATGGCGATGGCTCTCATAATAGGCACTGTTATGGTGTCGGTAATGCTGCCTATAGTATCCTACTATCAGCAGATGTCAGCAACCCAAGGTATGATGTGAGGTTAAAAAAACTATGAAAAATATGATGTGTATAACCGATACCGAGGCGGTGTTGGTGGGCTATAAAAAGCAGGGCAATTTGCAGAGCGTGCAGTGGGTTTTGACACAGGAGATTGAGCAGGGCGCTATAATCGGCGGCACAATAATAAAGCCTGAAAGCATAGCGGAATCTCTGGAAAGTTTATGCAAAAGGCTTAATAAAAACATAAAAAATGTGACGTTAGTAATTGACTGCCAAAGTATTATAGTAAAAAAAATAAAGGCGCCAATCTTAAAACACGCCCAGTATATCACCCACATACGCACGGAAATACAATCTAGCGCAGGTGAAAAACAGGACATGGTCTATGGCTATACCAAATTGGAGGACAGGGCGGTTTTGGGCTATGGCATACCAATAGAGCTAATTGAGGGGTACAAGGAGGTTTTCGACAGCGCCGGTATCTCCATTTCGGAAATTATCAGCGGTGCGGAAAGCCTAGTTGAATTCGTAAAGACCGGCGACCAGTTTAAAAGCGAGGTTGCCAATATAACGATAGTTCAGGGCGTGTCACGGCTGTCCATGGTTTTTAACAAGGGCGAATATTTATTGTCCTCCCGTGGCAGGGTTTACAGCGAAAAGCTGGAGGACGACCTAGCCCAAGAGACGGTTAGAACCTCACAGTTCTGCAACGCCCAGCCACAGCTTGGAAACTTAAAAAAAAGTTACTATTGCGGAATTGGGGCACAGGAGATAGAGAATATATCAGGGCTTTTGTCGAGCAGCAAAATAGACGTTATAGATTTGATGACAACACTAAAGCTGAAGGAAAAATATCAAAGGTACACCTCGGCTGCCATTGTATTTATCGCCATTGCAAACAGCGCCAAGCCAACGCCCCTATTAAAAACTTTAAGGGATAATGATAAGCTTTTACAGCAGCAGAAGAATATCGCCGAGGGCAAAAACCACATGGGCGGTAAGCTGGCAGGGGTAGCGCTGCTAATTATGGTTGCTTTTATAGGCTATCTTGCCTATTCTGTTGTGGACGCTTCGGGCAAAATAGCCACATTAAATAAGCAAATTGCAGACATTGAAGAAAAGGCAAAGCAATCCAATGGTTATGAGATGGAGTCCAATGGGAGCATTGAAGTAATAGGGAATATAAGGCGGTATAAAGAGGGTACAAAGGAGCTTGAAATACTGGACACGGGGCTGGTAAAGGCGGTGGCGGCGGCGTTTGGCGAGGACAGCACAATACAGGAATTAAGGTATGCTTCCGACAGCGGCGAGGCGGAATTTTTAATGGAAAGCCCATCAAAATATGCGGCGGCGCAAGGTACGGCAAGAGTGAGAGAGCTGCCGGGGGTGCTGTGGGTAGGCTATACCGGCTTTGAAAGAGACGTTGGAGAAAAAGGCTTTACCTACACCGTAAAGGTTGGAATAAAGCAGCCAAAGCCGGCGCCTGTCCCCAATGACCCAGCGCAGGAGGGCGACCAAGCAGCTTCCCAGACCCAAGGGGAAAATGGGGAGATAATAGCAGAAACGGGGGCCGACAATGACGTTAAGTAAGAGAGAAAAGTTTTTATTATGGCTGCTATCCTTTGTGGTGGTTAGCGCAGTAGTGCTTGTATTTGTGATAACTCCGCTCTACTCAAAGCTTTCAGTGCGCAAAGCCGAGCTGGAATTTAAAGAGCAGGAATATATAGTCCTCACTCAGCAGGTGGAGAACTATGAGAAAAATAAAAGCGATGCAAAGGAAAATAAGAGCCGAGAGCAGCAGCTTACCGCCCAGCTTTCCGATGTGAAAACTCCGGAACAGGCAGAAAATAATGTGGTTGGGCTGTTTGAGTCCAAGGGAATTGCGGTTAACTCAGCGGCGATAGAATATTTAAAATTAAATAATTCGGTGGGGTACTATAAAATAGAGGTGACCGCAAAGGCTACCCTTGAAAAGCTGTTGGAGGTACAGGACGTTGTCAATGAATCGGAATATTTGACTCTGCCAAGCTTAGAATACAGACCTCGAGATGACCAGGGGGAGACAAACACCACAGCGGTGGTATGTGTGTATGTAAAAGAGGGGGAATAATGGTGAAGAAAAAAGGATTTACCCTTATTGAAGTTTTGGCGAGCCTACTGGTGATGTCCATCTGTGCGGTGCTCACAATACAACTGGTGACCTCGGTGTTCACGGTGATAAAACGGTCTACCGACATAAAGAATACGGCGCAGCAAAGCTTTGATGCTTTGGACACAGCAGCGGATGCAATGGGCGCAAAGGCAGGGAAAATGACCTTTACTGTAAGCGGAAATATAGTGTCTATCCCTGTGAAGATTTATTCCCAAGGAAAAGCAGAGGATTTAACCAAGCTGTACAGCTTTGGCAACTAGAAAAACAGGGGAACAGGAAAGCGGAAAATAGAAACGCAGGGGAACCGGAAAGCGGCAAATAGAAAAATAGGGAAACAGGGAACTAGAAAACATAAATGGTGAGGGGGAATGTAAAATTGAATAAAAAAGGGTCGAGCATGATATTTACTCTCTTGGCATTTATGATAGTGACTATTTTGATGGTGGCATCTGCCGGCACAGTGCTGTCCCTTCACCAAAAATCCATAGGGGTAGTGCAGAAAGACCAAAGCTATCTCATGGCAAAAAGTGCAGCCACAACGGTAGCAAAGGAGTTTGCCAAGGAGGGCAGAATATATGGGGACGATTGGACCTCCTTTATTGAAAAAAGCCTGTTTGGTGCCACAAAAACCACCGACAGCGTAACACTTACTGACATACAGCTTTCGGGGTATGATGGACTTAGTTACACCTGCAATGTGGAGATAAAAACCCAAGGGGCGGCGGCAAAATTTATAGCCACGGCAGTTTGCGGCGACAAGACCAGCACCGTTACCATAGCGGCACACTACACACCACCCGGAGCAAAAGGCGAGGATATTTTTCCAGTGTTTAAAGGAGAAAAAGGCGGAGACTTTGAGCACAACGAAAAATTTAGCTGGCTGCAAAAGGAGGAGTGGCAGACACTGCCCCCCAAAACAACCCTTATTGAATTGGGATATGTTGAAGGAGAAATCACAGTTGGGACGGACGATGACAAGGACAGCTTTTACTACATAACCCAAGGGGAAGAGGGAAGCGGCGAAAACGATTGGCAGGGCGGCACGGTGCTTAGAGCCGTGGGGACAGGTAATATATATATATTTGTGGACACCGCCGGAGAATACACCTTTAAGGGGGTCATTCCATCGGAAAAGATGGAGGGGACACCAAGCGTTATATTTGTGTTAATAGGCAAAAAGGTCTCCCTAAATTTATGGGGGGACAGCTACTGCTGTGTTTACAACACTGTGGACAATGGCAGCAATAAGGTGGATGCAAACAGCCTTTTCGGCAGCGTCATGAGCGTGGCGGAGGACACAGGCAGGATAAATATGGCAGGGATAAAATATATTCCCCCCAAGAACTCTATATATGCCGGAGCAAACTCCGCAAGTGCGGCGCACCAGCTTGGCACATGGGAGATAATGCAATATGAAAAATAAAGCTGTGAGCGAAAATAAAAACCAAGTTGAGAGCAAAAAGAAAAGTCAAGCTGAGAGCAAATATAAAAGCCAAGCTGTGAGCAAAAAAGGGTTTACCTTGGTGGAGATTATAGTTGCGCTTATGCTTGTGTCGCTAACTGCCATTGCGGCGACAGCGCTAATCAGAACAACTATGGTGGTGTTTTACAAAAACGAGGACTTGAATAATGCAAAGCTAGCCGCACAAAGGGCACTGGAATATATTAGCGACACACTTTATTCGGCAGATACAGTGACAATAAGCCCACCTACCGAGCCAAGCGGAAAAAACTCCATAAAGGCAAGCGGCGGAAAGCTTTATCTTGATGGTCAGGATTGGTTTTGCGACTCGATACCGGCGGCGAAAACTATTCGCAGTACCATTATGGGAACAAGCAAGGTCATAATGCTGGCAATAGATGTTTTAAACAGTGATGGCACAGTCTGTTATAGCTGTGAAAAAACCTTTACCCTTAACAATATGAAGCTGAAAGAGGACAAAAATATCCTGTGGAATGTGGAACAGGGAGCGACAGAATGGCAGATAGTGTACGCTAACCCAGAGCCGTATAGCGCAGAATTATAGCCAAGAAAACTTGTGT
>JAVWUR010000092.1:0-8559 GCA_036667055.1 Oscillospiraceae bacterium | reverse complement strand
CGGAGCGGCACGGCGAGAGACGGACACTATGCCACAGTGGGCAGGGTCATCTTGGTACTTTTTAAGATACCTTGACCCCCAAAATGACAAGGAGCTTGCAGGGCGTAAGGAGATGGAATATTGGATGCCGGTGGATTGGTACAACGGCGGTATGGAGCACACCACCCTTCACCTTTTGTACTCGAGATTTTGGCACAAATTCCTATACGATATAGGCGCTGTAAACACCCTAGAGCCATATGCAAAGCGCACCAGCCACGGTATGATACTTGGGGAGAGCGGAGAAAAAATGTCCAAATCCCGTGGGAATGTGGTAAACCCCGATGAGATAGTCAAGGAATATGGTGCGGATACCCTGCGGCTGTACGAGATGTTTATGGGGGATTTTGAAAAGGCGGCACCATGGAGCCAAAACTCCATCAAGGGCTGCAAGCGTTTTCTTGACAGAATATGGAGCTTACAGGCAATCCTCACAAAGGAGGAGGGCTATTCCAAGGAGCTGGAAATACCCTTTAACAAGGCGATAAAAAAGATTACCTATGACATTCAAAACCTTGGCTTTAACACTGCAATAGCCACTATGATGGCGCTTATAAATGATATATATGCCAAGGGCAGCATCACAAAAGGGGAATTTAAAACTCTAATTGTACTGCTAAACCCCTTTGCACCTCACATCACAGAGGAGCTGTGGGAGCTTTTGGGCTGCAAGGGCAAGGTGTCGGACACGGTCTGGCCAAAGTGGGAGGAAAGCAAGTGTCAAGAGGCGACGGTAGAGGTAGCTGTGCAGATAAATGGCAAAATAAAAGCGAGAATTGATATGGCTTTGGGGCTGTGCCAAGAGGAGATGCTAGCGCTTGCCTTGGCAGATGACAATGTAAAGGCGGCAATGGAGGGCAAAACCGTGGTAAAACAGATTTGTGTGCCCAATAAGCTTGTAAATATTGTGGTAAAGTGAAAATAATTATTGACAAGCTAGTGTAAAATCGGTATAATTGATTTGTGATGTTTAAATGCAAATTTAAATAAATCTTGGCTGCAAAGCGTAAGGGAGTGAAATAGATGTCAGAGATAAGAGTTAAAGATAATGAATCATTGGATTCAGCACTTCGTCGCTTTAAGCGTTCATGTGCAAAATCAGGCGTACTTGCAGAAGTCCGCAAACGTGAGCATTACGAAAAACCTTCAGTAAAACGTAAGAAAAAGGCTGAAGCAGCTCGTAAGCGCAAGTTTAAATAACTCGTAACTAAAGCACACTGTAATGGTGTGCTTTTTGTTGTAAAAAAAACAAATTCATGGTATACTTGTTATATATATTATTGGCACTACCCACAGGAAAGGGGCAGACAGTTTGAGAGCATATATACCAGATTTTATCTTTAAGAAAACAACAAATATAACGCCGGAATTTTTAAAGGAGCAGGGGATTAAAAACCTGCTTTTGGACGTGGACAACACCTTGGCAACCCACGGAAACCCTGTGCCGGCTGAGGGTATAATAGATTGGCTAAGCCTTATGCAGCATAGCGGAATAAAGCTTATGGTGACCTCCAACAATTTTAAAAAGCGTGTAGAGCCTTTTGCGAGGGAGCTGGGGCTGGATTTTGTCTCCTTTTCCGCAAAACCCACCCCATTTGGTTTTTGGCGTGGTATGAAAAAGCTGGGGGCAAAAAAAAGCGACACCGCCGTGGTGGGCGACCAGATTTTCACCGATATTCTGGGGGCGCACATGATAGGCTTGCGAGCGATTATGGTGATGGTGATTTTGGAAGAGGACGGCTGGAGCTTTAAGCTCAAAAGGAAATTTGAAAAAAAATACATTGACATATATAAAAAAACAAAAGGGGAAATACTATAAATGATACTTTTTGGCACAGCGGGGCTATCGGAAAGCTTTTCTACATTGGGCTATAAAAAAACGGTGGAGGTGCCGGAATATCTTACAAAAATGGGGCTAGATGCCTTTGAATATCAGTGCGGCAGAGGGGTTAAAATAAAAGAGGCCTCCGCTGTAGAGTTTGGCAATGCCTGCAAAGCCAAGGGGATTGTCCTATCCCTTCACGCACCGTATTTTATCTCTATGTCCAGCGTAGAGGAGGACAAGCGGCTAAATAGCGTAAGGTATATTTTGGAAAGCGCACAGGCTTTAAAAGCCATGGGTGGTAAGCGTGTGATATTCCATTCCGGCTCCTGCGCAAAGCTGCCACGGCAGGAGGCACTGGCAAAGGCGGTGGACACAATGGGGCTGATAATGAAAGCCCTTGATGAAAACGGCTTTGGGGATATGACCGTCTGCCCTGAAACCATGGGTAAGGTAAACCAGCTTGGCACCTTACAGGAGGTTATGGCGCTGTGCAAGGTGGACGATAGAATTATACCCTGCATAGATTTTGGCCACCTAAACGCCCGTGACGGGGGAAGCATAAAAACCATCACAGATTACGCAAAGATAATTGATACTATAGAAAACGAGATAGGGGCTGACCGAGCAAAGGTTTTCCACTCTCATTTTTCTAAAATTGAATATACCACCGGCGGAGAAAAACGACATTTGACCTTTGCCGATACCCAATACGGGCCGGAATTTGAGCCGCTTATGGAGATAATAGCAAGGAAAAATTTGACCCCCACCATAATATGTGAATCGGACGGAACCCAAGCGGAGGACGCCCGAACAATGAAAACTTACTTTAATACGCTGTAAGTATAGGAAAGAGGCACTTTTAGTTGGAAAATAGAGTAGAACGCTTGATAGAGCAATTGGGCACAGAGTTTGAAGCCGCACTGATAACAAGCGAGGAAAACCGCTTTTATCTGTTTGGTATGCACTCCTCAGCGGGCACGGCGGTGATTTTAAAGGATAAATCGTATTTTATAATTGACAGCCGATATATAGAGCTTGCAAAAAAAACGGTGAAAAATGCCGAGATAATCTTGCAGACACGGGTGTATCAACAGGTGAATGAGCTGTTAAAAAAGCATGATGTTCACACAGTGTGGCTGGAGGAAAGTGTAAATTTAGGCACTTATGGCGGACTGGAAAAAATCCTGTGTGATGTGGAGCTGCCCCTAAAAACACCCCTCACAAGGGCGATAAACGATTTGCGTGCCATAAAATCCATAGAGGAATTAAAATGTATCGAGACAGCACAAGAATTTACCGACGCAGGGTTTCGCCACATCTGTAACCTACTTTCCGCAGGGCAAAAGGAAAGAGATATGGCAATCGAGCTGGAACATTTTATGAAAAAGCAGGGAGCACAGGGCTTGGCGTTTGACACGATTTTAGTCAGCGGAGAAAATTCCAGCTTGCCCCACGGTGTGCCGGGAGATAAGCGGATAGCTAACGGAGATTTTATCACCATGGATTTTGGCGCACGGTTTGGCGGGTACTGCACCGATATGACTCGGACGGTGGCGATAGGCAGGGTGTCACAGGAGATGCGAGAGGTGTATGACACGGTGCTCACAGCACAGCAAAGGGCACTGGATGCCATAAAAGCAGGGGCTGTGTGCGGCGAGGTGGACAGCTGTGCACGAGATTATATAAACCAAAGATATTCGGGGATGTTCGGCCATGGTTTGGGACATTCGGTGGGAATTGAAATTCACGAGTACCCACGGTTTAGCCCAGGGAGCACCACGGTGCTGCAAGAGGGCATGGTAATGACGGTAGAACCGGGGGTTTATCTGCCGGGCAAGTTTGGCGTGAGAATTGAAGATACTGTATATGTAACTAAAGATGGGCTGATAAATGTGGCAAAAAGCCCAAAAGAGCTGATAGCTTTATAGGCAAAAGACAGAAAACCCCTATATTTCTTTGATTATTTGTCATTTTGCTATTGAAAAATGCAAAGAATTAGGGTAAAATTAAAAGGTATTATAATATAAAAATTACAGCCGTACCAAAATCTTAAAAAAGCTTTTGTAGCTTGCGGCTAAGAGTTTAAAACTTTCGGAGGTATTTATGATTTCAGCAGGTGATTTCCGCAACGGCGTAACTTTTGAGCAGGACGGTAACGTAATTCAGGTGGTTGAATTCCAACACGTTAAACCGGGCAAGGGTGCTGCTTTTGTCAGAACAAAAATAAGAAATGTTATTACAGGCAGTGTTGTAGAAAGAACCTACAACCCAACAGACAAGTTTCCGTCGGCATTTGTGGACAGAAAAGAGATGCAGTTCCTTTATGAAGAGGGCGACCTTTGCTACTTTATGGACATTGAAACTTACGATCAAATTCCGGTTAATGCCAGAGCTTTGAGCGATTCCTTCAAGTTCGTAAAGGAAAATGAAATTGTTAAAATCCTCTCCTACAAGGGCAATATATTTGGGCTGGAAGCACCGAACTTTGTAGAATTAAAGGTCACAAAAACAGACCCCGGCTTTAAGGGTAACACGGCGACAAACACATTGAAACCGGCTATACTTGAGACAGGCGCTGAAATAAGAGTGCCGCTGTTCATCGACGAGGGCGAAACTATCCGCATCGACACAAGAACAGGTGAGTACATGGAGCGTGCATAGCTCCAAACCAAAATAGTAGGTTTAGATTTATATCTTTACTATATATTAAAAACCTTAAACAAAAGAAGGAGGAGATTATTATGATGTCTCTTACAGAAAAACTAGCATATATCAAAGGCCTATGTGAAGGCTTAGAACTTGAGGGCACAACAAAAGAAAGCAAAGTTATCTTGGCTTTGGTTGATCTCCTGGACGAAGTTACACAATCCGTCAGCCAGTTAGAGGGCGATATGGATCAAGTGTTCGACGAAATTGATGCCATTGATGAGGACTTGACAGATGTTGAGGACGCATTGTGGGATGATGATGACGAATACGATGACGATGACGATGATTGTGACTGCGGTTGTGGATGCCACGATGATGACGAAGAATGTGAAGGCGGATTGTACGAAATTACTTGCCCTAAATGCGGCGAAGTAGTTTGTATGGACGAGGATATGCTCTTTAGCCCTGATTGTGCTTGCCCTAACTGCGGCACTAGCTTTGAGGTTGATTTCGATGGCGTTGAGGCAACAACAGACGACGAGAAATAGTAGCAGTAATAAAGATTAAATTAAAATAGCGCCCAAAACCCCACTCGGCACAAAAGGCATAAAGCCTAAGTGCAGGGTGGGGCTTTTTGGCTTTTGCAGAAAAAAACAGTGAGCAACGGGTTATCCGTCTGCTCGCTGTTTGTTTTCAAATATTAAAGACCGGCGTCCTTGGCGGCGTCAATCACCGAGTTTATTATGTGCTTTGGTATTACAGGCACGGTCAATTCCGGCTTGGACAGGTAGTAGCCCTGTAAAAAGTCAACCCCCATCTTTACCAGTACGCACATCTCGCTCTTTGTTTCCACCCCTTCTGCCAATATTTTTATGTTTCTTTCCTTTGCATAAAAGATGATATTTTTAATGAGACGCTGGCGGTTTTCGTCGCTGTCAATGTCACGGACAAGCCCAATGTCAATCTTTATAATATTTGGCTCGGTGTAAACCAGCATATTCTCGCCGTTGTAGCCGCTGCCAAAATCATCAATCGCCACAAGCCCGCCCCAAGTGTGAATTACCGATAGCTTTTCGGCGGTATAATCTCGATTGTCCTTCTCGTCCTCGGTTATCTCCAGAACAACACTATGTAAAGTGTCACTGTACAATTTTTCAAGCTCTTGGATTTGTTCACGAGGTAAAATCTGCCCTGGAATACTGTTTATAAACACCCTAATTCCCTTTGGAATACCACCATTGCGCACCTGCTCAGAAAAGGTATTAAGGGCGCAAAACCAAGTCAGCCGTTCAATCTGCCCGCTTTTAGATTGGGCACGTGCCACACGTAACACCTCGCTGACATTGGTCAATTGACTGGATTGTGGGCGCATTAGCATCTCGTAACCATACACGGAGCCGTCATTAACCGTAACAATGGGCTGAAAAGCATATTTTACTTGGGCTTGCTCCACAAGCTGATTTAAAGCCTCCTCGCCCGAGTAAAGAACCTCATCATTCTTGTAAACCTCCGTGTTAAACTGCTGTAAACTGCCCTTCAAATAGTTTTTGGCACTGTACATGGCAAAATCGGCAAAACGCAAAAGATCCTTTATATTGTCGGCATCATCAGGATACCAAGCTACTCCACCCGAGGCTCTAAGCTTTAATTTATCATTGTTGGGCAGAACAATCCCATATTGGTCAAAATCCTCCCACAGATTTTTCAAGATGGCTTCAATCTCCTCTTTGCTGTCATAGCCATATAAAAACATATAAAATTCGTCACCGGAACGCCGCCCCACAAGTGCCTTTGATGAGCACAAGGGCTTTATACATCTAGCTAGCGCCTGAATATACTTGTCCCCCATGTCATGCCCAAACTGGTCATTGGTATATTTTAAATTATCAAGGTCGAGCATAACCAAAGCGGCAGTCTTCAGCTTAGCACCCACATTTTTGCCCTCAAATAGCCTTTCAATGTGTGTGCCAAAGGCTCTGCGGTTATAAATATCGGTAAGAATGTCGTAATCACGCTCATATTCCAACTTTTGCTTTTCCAAAACATCTCGGGTTATGTCCACTATAGCACCCACCGTCTTGCCCTTTTCCGTGTAAAGCTTTAGCTGTAGCCATTCCGCTCCATCCAGCTTAAACACCTTTTCCTCGGCGTTGTACACATAGTTGTGAAGTGTGGACATTATCTCTAAAAAGACCTTTTTCTCCAGATACTGATCCTCTTGACTCACTATCTCACAATTCAAAATCTTCAAAAGGTTGCCGGAACAAAAAACCAAATCGTCATTTTCACTGCTCTCAAACACCCCTACAGGAATACCCGTCATGTCGATAATTTTGGATATTCGTGAGGAGGACTGCGCCACTAAAATACTCAAATCCTCTATGGCGGTGCGCAGGCTGTCCAGTTCAAAAATATTTGTGTTGGAAAGGGAGATGCGTTTGTTGGGGTTGGACGCCTTTAGCTCTTTTACCATGAGAATAATAGGGTTTATGGTGTTGCGGCTCACAATATATGCCGCTATAATGCCCACTACCAGTGCAAAAATCGTGGCAAAGCCAAGGTGCTTGCTAAAATCTGTAAAAAAGCCTAAAATGTCCTGCTCTCGGCAGATGCCCATAAGCACCCACACATCATCGGAAAAAACAGTGTTGGAATTGTACAGTTTAAGCTCCTCAACGCCGGAAAAAAGCGTGTAGGAATCGTCTTTTTTGATGGTGGCAACGCCGGGATAGCCAGAGGACGTGGGGAATATCTTTTCGGAATTAGAAAAAAACGTTCCGTATGCCGGACCGCTGGTTACAACGGGGGTGATGGTTTTGCCATTATCATTTGTAATGCCTAGCACATACATACCGTCACCGCCATAGCTGACCTCTGAATAGGGCAACAGCTTTTCAAGATACCCAGTGGCAAGCTCCACCCCAATAACCCCATAGATAGTGCCGTCAGCGCCTATCAGGGGCAAGGAGTAGGTCATCACCGTGGCGTCGGAAGGGGGGCTTAAAATAAAATCTCGGCTCCAATAACCAAAATTTTCTCCGGTATTATCGGATATGTGCTCCTTGGCGGCATTTAATGGCTTAAAGAAAAATGCGGCATTTTTATCAGTGGGATCCCCAAAGCTGTAGACGGCAGACCAGTATCTGTCAAGGGAAATTCCCATGTCACGAGACACCACCGATAGCCCTCGCTCCATCAAAACATCGGAGTTATCATCGTTGTGGTTGGACGGGTCGTGGTCACGAAGATATAATCCGGCATAGGTGGTGGGGTAGCCTTGAATTCCGGCACCGTCCAGCACAATAAACGCACCGGTTGTGTCATTGGTGCGCAGCAAATTTAAAATTTCCCCCGATACCGCCTCCACAAGCTGCTCATTGAGCATGGCATTCTCCTTGATATCATTGGGGGTATAGCCGTTTTCCTTTAAATATTCCTCCAGTATGTCCACAACGGTAGAATAGGTAGAATGTAAATTTGACCACCTGCCCACCATGTCGCCGGAAAGATATTGTCTGCGGGTCTTAACCTTCTCGCTGAAATTATACATGGTGTCGTTTTTAACAGTGTTAAAAATTCCACCGGCGGATAAGGTTAACAGATAAACGGCAAGCTGAAATACAACTACCAGTATCATAGGTACTAGTATTCGGGAAAAAATTGTTTTTTTTCTTATTTTGTCTTTTTCAAGCATAGAATTTATTACCTTTAACAATGTTATTCACAAGGCGAAACCGTAAATGCTATTGAAGCTTTGCAAAGCTGGCGTCTACTTGGCTAAGCCACTGTAAAAACACCTCGTTTGTGCTAAATTGTGCTATGGCATCGTCTCTTGAAACGCCGCTTTTAACAAGCTCATCTATCTTAACAAGGTTTTCCTTGGCAAGGTCGGTACAGGAAAATTCCAATACCTTTCGTGCGCTGTAGCCATCCTTAAAGACAGGGCTAGTGTAAAGGGAGTAGCTTTTTGTCATATCCATGGACACAGAAAGTGTCTTTTTGGTAACATCATTGAGAACTCCACCAAGCTTTTCGTTGGCGGCAGC
>JAVWUR010000091.1:0-8603 GCA_036667055.1 Oscillospiraceae bacterium | reverse complement strand
GTGGCTACCATTTGTGAGCAAGGACGTATCAACGGCGTTAAAAAAGCCGGTAAGACTTGGCTGCTACCGCCTGATGCAGTGAAGCCTGTGGATCAGAGATGCAAGGAGAACAGAAAAAAGAAGGACAATAATAATATGAGTAACTATACCGAATATCAATCTCGCTTTTTTGCGGAACAACTGACAATAAAGCGTCCTAGTAACAGCATAGATAGTTTGGCGCCGGCTCTCACCGGTGCTAAAGTTGATTTAAACCCACATCAAATTGATGCGGCTCTTTTTGCATTCAATTCTCCGCTGTCACAAGGAGTGCTACTTGCTGACGAGGTTGGTCTTGGTAAAACGATAGAAGCAGGCATTGCTATTGCACAATATTTTGCGGAACACAAACGCCATATTTTACTTATTGTTCCAGCTTCACTTAGAAACCAGTGGCTTTCGGAGCTTGATGAAAAATTTTATATAAAGTCAATTATATTAGAAGCCAAAAACTTTAATTCCGCTGTGAAGCAAGGAATATACAATCCCTTTGATAAAAATGATAAAGTAATAATTTGTTCTTATAATTTTGCTGCGCAAAAGCAAAAAAGAAGTTTCAAAAATAAAATGGGACTTAGTCATTATTGATGAAGCACACAGGCTAAGAAATGTTTATAAAAAGAATAATGTGATGGGTAATAAGCTGAAGGCCGCTTTAGTTGGCAGACGAAAATTGCTATTAACTGCTACTCCTCTCCAAAATAATTTAATGGAGTTATACGGTTTGGTGAGTATAATTGATGATAAGGTTTTTGCTGATGCAAAAACTTTTAGACAGAAATATATTAACACTGAAAATGAGGAAATACGCAATGTTTTTCTGAAAGCAAAACTCGCTCCGTTTTGCAAAAGAACACTTCGCAAACAAGTTACAGAATATGTTCCATACACCAAACGTGAAGCAATGCTAACAACATATGAACCGCTTCACGAGGAAGAAAAGTTATATAATGAGATTACAGAATATCTCCAATCACCAACATTATACGCCCCGCCCAATAGCCATAACATTTTAAGTGTGAGCAAACGCCCTAGATGTAGTAGTCTAGGGCGTTTGATTTTGTTTTAGGTCGAGTTAGAACGGGTGGGAACTAGGTAATAACTTACAAATAACTTACTAGTAACTTACAAAAGCACTTACAATAAAATCCTGTGAAAAAGCTTACGGAAAGCTTGTGAAAAGTTACAGTCCACGGTCAACCACGTTCATTTCATAGTAATTTTGCTAAAAACCTTTGTGGGGAATGGTCTTGACCATTCCATACAAGTGGCAATGTAATTTTGTCCAAAACACGCAATGGTCAAGACTGCTGCCTACATTTTCCCAGACAGCATTTGTGAATATTACTAATTTATGAATCGAACGTGACAGTCAAATGGTACACGTTGACAAATAGGATAAAAAAGAGTAGGATAAGAAATAATATCACGCTGTAAAGAAAAGTCTGTTAAAAAATTGTCAGAAAAGAAGAATGAAACAAACAGTTGTAGCTAAACACAATATCCGGAATTGTGTTTAAAATAATTTGACTAATATGCGCATATTAGTCAACACAAAACTAATTATATTATTAATGTAACCATATTTGCAATATTTAGTGCCGTAGAGTCAACTATGGCACTAAATCCCTTTGCTTTTATCTAAAAGGGGGATAAAATGTTTAAAAAGTTTTATCAAATAGCTGCAATTCTATTTTTTGTTTTAATTGCTTCCGGTTGCACCGGTGAAGAGAAAAGCACTTCATTGAAAATATGTATAGACGGATCAACAGAGTTTAAGTGTGTTAAATGGATAGAAGAATTTGCAAATAATAATCCGTCTGTAACAATAGAAATAATAAAAGTTCCATCTTTTTACAGCTATAAAACACCGGGTCCATCTCCAAAATTAATTCAAGAACGTGAGGAATTTTTGAAAAAATTACATACTGAAATAATGGCAGGAAAAGGGCCGGACGTATATTTTTTTCCACAAATTCTTGTAAACGATAGGGGGTATAACGTTTTACAGGATATTTATAAAATAGCACAAGCTGGAGTTTTTGCGGATGGAACTGAATTTTATGAGAAATTGAACAAAGATTCTCAGTATATTGATTCGGTAATGGAAGCAGGGAAAATATCCGGTCATCAATATATTTTCCCAACAGGTTATAATGTATATGGGATACTCGCAAATAAAAATATAATTACAGAAGAAAAAATTGATATTTCAAATTTAAACTCACTCGAAAATTATGTGGATTTATTTGATTTTGCTTTTGGAAATATTTCTTATTTTATGCTAGATTTATGCTCACCGAAAACGATAGATGTTGAGAATAAATCAATAGATATTGAAAATCAAGCGTTTATAACGCTGTTGGAATTATGGGAAGACTATACAGTTAATCCTCCTAGCAGTAAATATGCTGAACCCTTATTTCCGTCCAACATGAGAAAAGCGGGAAGTAAATTTGATGATTTCAGAGTTATAAATTTAAATGGTGCAATAGAGAATGCACCTGCAAGAGCATTTGATGGAGAACAACATGAGATACTTCTACCTATTCGTATAGACGAAGAAATTACGGGTGAAATTAACGGTTATGTTGCCGTTGGAGATAATTGTAAGAATAAGGACGCAGCTTTTAAATTTGTTGAGTACGTATTATCTGAAAATGCACAAGTTGGTTGTGTCGAAATAGGAGAGAATGAAGTTGTAGAGCCTACTTCCGGAAATGGTTTTCCGGTGAGAAAAGGTTGTATTCCAAAAAAGTTTGAAAATGTAATGAATCTAAAAAAAATTACATCTTACTACGAAGGTACAATGCCAACAGTTGAAACTATAGCCGAATATGAAAAAATTGAACAAAGTATAAGCCAAGTTTCCCTTCAATTACCTTATTATTATTATGAAACTTTCGAAGATGAAATGCAGCAATATATTGATGGAAAGGTTGATTTGAACACAGCGTTAGAAAAAGTTAAGAAAAGCTGGGAATATTATATCGACGAATAGGTAAATTGATGAATAAAATATTTAACACCAAATTTATGTTTTTACTGCCGATAATGACCGGCGTTTCGGTGTTTTTTTTGGTACCATTTGTAATTATCATAATTTTATCATTTTCAAGGGGTATTGGACGCTTAAATTTTGTTGGAATAGAAAATTATGTGAATGTCATAAATTCACCATCGTTTCAACTAGCACTAGCTAATACTTTGAAATTTTTAATCATAGGCATTCCCTTGATAATGATAGTAAGTTTCATTATCGCTTTATCAATTAATGTTAAACTACCTGGATTTAAGTACATAAAAAGCACTATGCTTATGCCATATGTATTGCCTATATCATCATTAGCAATTATTATACAAATATTCATAACTGAGCATGGAATATTTAATGGTGCGTTAAATTATTTTGGAGTTGACACAGTTAATTTGTTGCAAAGCGACAAAGCTTTTGTTATTGTAATCGTGATGTATGTGTGGAAAAATTTTGGATACAATGTTATTTTGATTTTAGTTTCGTTAAATGCTATACCTCCGCAGTTATACGAGGCGGCTTCTATAGATGGTGCATCTTCATTACAAAAGGTATTCAGCATAACAATTCCAATGATTATTCCAAATTTGATTTTTGTGTCAATAATTAGTGTTATAAACAGCTTTAAGAGCTACCGGGAGATATTTTTATTAGGTGGAGAGCACCCACATGAAAGTATATATATGATTCAACACTACATAAACAATAACTTTGAAAATTTAAATTACCCTAAATTAGCCGTATCTTCGATTTTACTGTTTACTGTAATAATTTTATTTGTACTTTTAATGTTTTGTTTGCAAATAAAATGGAGAGAAAAAAATGATAATAAATAAAATAAAACATAATAAAAGTAAAATCATTTTTTTTATAATTAGTTGTGCTGTAATATTTCCAACAATATATTTAGTTGGGAACAGTTTCATGTCAAAGCAAGAATTGATAAAATACTATGGTTCAGTTTTTGATTATGGCGGTGAGTTTGCTGTTTTCAATTTGTTGCCGGATGCTTTTTCACTAGAAGGATATTATCAAGCATTGCTAAGACGTCCGGAATATTTGCTTAAATTTTGGAATAGCTTATTTTTGTGTACAAGCATTTGTATCGGTCAAATTATAGTCAGTTTACTAGGCGCTTACGCATTTTCTAAATTTGAATTTAAGTTTAAAAAAATACTGTTTGGAATATTATTTGTAGTTATGTTAATGCCGATACAAGTTACCATTGTTCCTAACTATCTTGTGATTGAGAAAATCGGTTTATTAAATACCTTCGCTGCACTAATAGTTCCAAATATTTTTTCTCCATTTGGCACCGTGTTTTTAACGCTTTCTTTTAATAATGTTCCAAATGAAATTTTACAAGCAGCTCAAATTGATGGTGCAGAAGAAAAGGGGCTGCTTTTTAATATTTTAGTCCCAATGTGTAAAAATAGTATTATAAGTGTTTTGGTAGTAACTTTTGTAGACAATTGGAATATGGTTGAACAGCCGGTGGCTTATTTAAGTGAAGTCGCTAAGTATCCACTGTCAGTTTTCTTATCTACCATTAACTATGAGAATTTTTCGGTCTCATTTTCTTGTGGAGTTCTATCAATTGTTCCAGTCATACTGATTTTTGCATTCTTTAATAAAGAACTGGTCGAAGGGATAGAATTTCTTGGTATGCAATAGATAATATAGGAAGTAATTAACTATGGAGATGAATAATAAAAAATATAAGGACAAAGTACTGAGAGTAGCAATAGCGATTTTCAGTGCTTTGATTGTATGTACAATCGTTTCAGCAAAAATTTATGAATTGTTGTTGCCCCAAATAGACTATATTTATGCTGAGGAAGGTCAATCATTAAAGTATGGGGGAGTGTTTACAGGCGAAATCGTGAATACAACGCCCCACGAAGTGATTGCGAAAGAAAACTGGGAAATTGATAAAATTTATGTTGATATAGGCGAAGAAATAAAAAAAGGAGATATTGTTGCTAAAATAAACATTGAGGGTTTTAAAATTGAAGAAAAAAGGTTGGAAGCCTTGGTGCAAAAGCAAAAAAATAATATAAACTCAACCGATTGGACTAGCGGAGATAGACTTGTGCTACTTACAGAATTACAGTCTACAGAAATGCAATTATTACAAGTAAAGGAATCCTATCCTAAAAACGGGAATATTGTTTCCGATAAGGACGGTGTTGTTAATTATATTGCAAGACAAGGCAATATAAGTAAAGGAGATAATATAATAACATTGGATTTATTAAGCGATTATTCAACGGTTAAATTTTCCATAGGTAGCAATGAATTTTCAAATTTAATCAATGAAGAAAGTGATATTATAGCAACATATTCTGTTTTAAATTCTAAAGAGATGAGTCTAAATGATTTTGAACAAAAATTAGTAATAAAAGAAATTAAGAATGGCGATAAAAACGGTTATATAGATATTTATGGCGAAATTGATTGTTGCCTAAAAGAAGTTACGCCAATAAAGATTAGTATTACTTCGGAAAGTGATGAGTTTTGGAGTGTTGTACCAATAAGCTGCATAGGAGTATTACCAGATGGAGGAAACTTCATATATACAGTGAATTCAACTCAAACTGTTTTAGGCGTAAAGGAAGTTGTTGCAATTCAACCTGTTATTGTAGAAAAAACGAATGGACTTTATGCAGGTTTGAAAACACAGATTTCTCCGGAAACTAAAATTGTTTTTTCATCAAGTAAAGAGCTTTCAAATGGTTGCGAAGTGGGAATGAAATATATAAAAGATTAACAGAGGATGAAATGAAAAAAATAAAAATAATTGCATGGTTTGTCATTTTTCTTATACTCTCTGCAATTAGTAATTATATTGATTTTCAAATAAATAGCAAAATTCCTAATATGGTACACTATACAGCAACGCAAAATGAGAGTGAATTTAGTGAACTTGAAAAAAGCAGAAACAAAACATCAAAAATAGCTTTTTGCAATAGTATTAATAATGGGTATAATGTGAATGGGGAAAAAATAAATTTAAATTTATTACAAACAAGCTCAAATTTTATAGAATTTTTCAATTTAAATATTTTATATGGTAGATGTTTTAATGAAATAGACATATACAGTAACGATAAAAATATTATTATTCCTAAATCGCTGGCTATACGCTTGTATTCTAATGCTAATATTTGTGGACAGCAGTTAGAGATTGACGGAATAAAATATTTAATAGTCGGCGTATATAACGACAAAGGAACAGGGTTATTATTTGAATCCTATATACCCAATGTTTTTATTTGTGGATATGAGATAGAAGCTGAAGAAAGTCTGAATATATTTATAAAAGATAGTGTTAATGTTAGCGCCTCAAAGTTAGAATTTGAAATTATTGAAACACTAAAAACACAACCTATAATTAAAGAATTTGATTACAGGGAAAGTCTTTCGATGGTAAGATTTTTAACAATTGTTTTTGATGTATGCTTAATTTTTTTGCCGGTTATGTTTATTGAAATTATTAAAACAAATAATAAAATATATTCTGTGATTACGGAAAACAATAGCTTTAATAAAACCTCAATAAGGACTATTTTCAAAATATTGTTAAAAGGAACCTTGTTAATGATTACAATATATTTGGTTTTAGAATTAATACATATACCATATTATATTATTCCCGATGAAAATATCTTTGAATTTAGCCATTATTATAGTAAATTTTATGAATTTTTTGAATATGCTTTGCTTTTTAGTTATGGCAATGTGTTTTTGGCAAATATAATGGTAGCAAACATCTTAAACTTTATTATAAACATCATAAAAGTAATTGTGTTTTGGATATTTTATTTCAAACTAAAAAAGCATTTATTAATATGCAAAAAGGAATGTGCAAATGGATGAAATTAAACTTATAATATAAAGCCATTAAAAGCTGTAAACCTGTATAAATACAGGCTTTGCGTGATATTCCTACAAGTGACCTGTGACCATAACATTTCAAGTGTGAGCAAACGCCCTAGATGTAGTGTCTATGGCGTTTGTCTTTGTTTTGAGGTCGGGTTATGAGGGGTGCTTGGGGGTTGGGTTTTTTGTTATCGCTCCTGTGGGTGTGGTGCCGTCCTTCACTTGCTTTGCCATTACCACAATGCGCTGGTCGCCGGTTTTGTCCTCATCGTATTGTTGCCGCTCTTGTCCGTGCAGGTGTAGGTAAAGTCAAGGCCGCTTTCGGGAACCTTGTCCCCATCCACCGTTAGCGCAGTGTATACATTTTGCTTAGTTCCATTATACTCAAGATTTATTGCGGCTGTCGCTGTGATGGTAACCGTTTTCTTTGCCACAGCGGTGCTTGTGCTGACTGTGAGCGAGTCCTCGTAGCCTGCCGCTGTCACCTCCAAGGTTATGGTTTTGCCAACCATGGAGTCCGTTAATGTTAGGGTGCTGTCTGTGCCAAAGATAGTTGTGCCGCCTGTCCATTTGTAGACAAGGGTCGCATCCTTTTGCTGTCCACTTACGCTTGCAGTGAGGGGTTTCCCCATATTCTGCTTTGCCTGTGATGGTCAACGTGCCCTGAAGCTTTTGTGTCACGGTAAAGGTTGCATCCTTCGTTGCGGTTTTGCCGTTAACTGTTGCGGTGGCAGTTATTACAACAGTGCCTACACCATTAACCGTTAAAGTTGTACCGCTAACCGTTGCAATGTTTTTTGTGTCTGTTTTTCAGCAAAGCTGTAGATGACAGGTGCAGTACTGTGACCCGACATGGCACATCCGCCGCCTAAAGCAGGGCCGCTAGCTGAAAGTGTATGGGTGGCGCTTGCTTGGTTATCCGGTATTTTAATGCTGTCGTCTATAAAGGTTGGCGCACTCAACGTACAGGTACAGGCAATCGGCTCACGCACTTTCCAGCCGTACCATTTTCCGTCGATATCTGTGCTGCCTGTTTCCCCATCTAGTACAGCGTCATATGCCGCCTGTGCAGTGGTCAGTGGATCTCCTACAAGAGGTTTGCCACTTGCGTCCACTAGCGTTAGACTGCTTTTTTTGCACCCGGAAAACGCATATTCCCCCACCGATGTTGGCGGTGTTGCCCCAAGCTTTAGGTTGGCGAATTTTGAGTTTGAGGTAAACGCCTCTTTCCCAATGGTAGTTGCCTTGGGGAAGCTTGCACTGGTCAGCCCAGTGGAATAAAATGCACTTTCCCCGATGGTAGTTGCCTCAGGGAAGCTTACACCGGTCAGGCTGCTGCTGCCGTAAAACGCTTCTTTCCCAATGGTCATTACCTTAGGAAAGCTCGTATTTTTCAGTGCTCCGCAGTAATGAAACGCCTCTGCCCCAATGCTTGTTGCCCCGTCAAAGGTTGCAGTTGTCAATTTTGAGCAGTTCCTAAACGTAGCCCAACCCATTTCAATCGCTTGGGGAATGGTTACAGTCACAATTGATTTTGGGAAGATTGGGGTTGTATTACCGCTAGGTATCTCCGCAACGGTTGTAACGGCTTCATCAATCGTGAAATCGGTGAGTGCCGTGAAGGGCGAATCGGTAGTCCCCGGCGTGC
>JAVWUR010000090.1:0-8897 GCA_036667055.1 Oscillospiraceae bacterium | reverse complement strand
TGTTTACATTTAATGAAAGTAGCACTAAGGATGTATGGTATAATGAAGATTTAGTAATAGAAGCACCTATAGGATATACAGTTTCGGAAAGTATTTTGGGAACCTATGATAATTCCCTTACAGTTTCAGCAGATAAAAAAGCAGATTATAAAGTTTATCTAAAAGATACAAAGGGAAATATTACAGATGCTATTATAATTGGGGAGATAAAGCTAGATAAAGTAGCTCCAATCAGTGAAATTAATATAAAAGAAAACTCATTTAAAACATTTATGAAAAATATTACATTTGGGTTGTTTTTTAAGGATAACATTGATGTAACTATCACAGCAGCAGATACATTAAGTGGTGTAAGATCTATGGAATACCAACAAGTATCAAATGAGGAAGACTATAAAGAAGATGGTACTTGGACAGAATATAAAGATACTCTAAACATAATAGGGGAAGGACAATATATCATATATGCAAAAGTAACTGATAATGCAGGTAATAAAATCATTATAAACTCCAATGGTGTTGTGGTTTATGCAGATAGCACCGTAAGTGCAACTGTAACAGATTTTGATAAGAAAGACGGTAACCAAGTTGATATTGATGTTACCATGATTTTAAAGGGTAATACATTAAAAGAGATTAAAAATGGTGATGAAGTTCTTGTAAAAGATACAGATTATTCAGTAAACGGTAACAAGGTAACAATAAAAAAAGAATATCTTGCAAAGTTTGCTAGGGGAACAGAAACATTAAGCTTTAATTTCTATCCAAGGGGATTCCAACACGATGTTCCTTTAACTTCAGAACTTAAGCTAAATATTAAAGACACTACGCACATTCATGTATATGATGAAGAATTTACAATTGATATACCAGCTACATGTACAGCAGAAGGTGAAAAGTCAAAACATTGCAAAGATTTTGAAATCTGTGGTGGTAAAACTGAAGTAACTTCTATTCCAGCATTAGGACACGATTATGGGGATTGGGTAAAAGATGGCGATAACCATAAGAGAGTTTGTAAACATGACAGCAGTCATATAGAAATAGAGGCTCATATTTGGGGACCATATATTTCAAATAATGATGCAACTTGTACAGCAGAGGGCACAAAAACTGCAACCTGTACAAAATGTACTGCAACAAAAACTGTAATAGATACAGGTTCTATGTTAAAACATGATTTTGATACATCGACCTATATCACAGATGCTACACATCACTGGCATAAATGTAAAAACTGCGAAGAAATTTCGGTAAAAACAGCACACAGTGGTGGAAGAGCAAATTGTCACGCTAAAGCTATATGTTCTGAGTGTAATACTGAATATGGCGAATTTGATTTAAACAATCACGATGGTGAAACCGAGCTAAGAGATGTTGTTGCTGCAACACACAGCACAGAGGGATATTCAGGGGACACATATTGCCTTGGTTGTAACACAAAAATTGCAGAGGGCAATGTAATTGAAAAAATACCTCATACATGGGCAACTGAATGGACACATGATGAAACTAATCATTGGCATGTATGCACAGATTGTAATGAAATCAACGATAAAGAAGCTCACATTTGGGACAATGGTACAATAACAAAACAACCAACATATACTACAGAGGGGGTAAAAACCTTTACTTGTAAATGTTTAGCAACTAAAACTGAAGTTGTTGAAAAGCTTATTGACCTAATTGAACCAAATGGGGAAATTAAAATCGCAACTAATTCCTTTAAAGAATTTATCAACACTATTACATTCGGCTTGTTCTTTAAAGAAAATCAAAGAGTAACTATTACAGCAGAGGATGCAGGAATAGGACTTGATAAGGTTTATTATTATCTGTCCGATAAGGCAATGACACTGGATGAGGTTAAGGCTTTAACAGCTGACAAGTGGATTGATGGTGACACTGTTAACTTGAAAGCAGAGTTTAAAGGTGTTGTTTATGCAAAAATCACCGATAAATCAGCCAATACATGTTATATCTCATCAAATGGTATGATTTTTGATGGAACAGCTGCTGTTATCAGTGGAGTAAAAGACGGTGAAGAATACTGCGAAACCGCAACTGTAACCATTATAGAAAATTATATTGACAGCGTTACACTTGATGGAGAAAAAGTAACTCTTGATAGCAACAATAAATTAATATTGTTAACAAAAGATAAACCACAAACAATTATGGTAACTGATAAAGCAGGCAATGTAACAACAGTAACAGTTACAGTAAATGCAGAACATAAGTGGGATGAAGGTAGAATAACAACAGAGCCAACGATTAAAAAAGATGGCATAAAAACCTTTACCTGTACAGTTTGCGGTGAAATAAAAACCGAAGCTGTTACAAAGCTTCCGGTTATTATAGAGGGCAAAGACATAAAATTCACAAAAGGATCAAAAGAGGGATTGACTTTCCGCTCCGATGCCATATTAGCTGACTTTTTAAGTGTAACAGTTGATGGCAAAGAAGTACCTGAGAATTGTTTTGAAAAAAGCCATAGTAGCACGATTATTACGCTAACTTCCGCTTTCTTGGATACACTTTCTGTAGGTGAGCATACTTTAGCAATTAACTCGAAAAACGGAACAGCTCAAACTACTTTTACAGTTGAGGAAAAACCGGCAGACCCTATTAAGGAAAAACCGGAAGATCCTATTGAAGAAAAACCAGTAGATCCAATTAAGAAAAAACCAACCAATCCGGAAACACCAAAAACAGGCGATAATGGTAATATACCATTTTACCTTGCATTGATATTGATTTCCGGTGGCGCAGTAACAATGTTGGGGATTAACAAAAAACGTAGAAAAGCAAATGACAAATAACAAATAAGTAATATGTAAAACAACAAAAGCATTCATTGGAAATAGGCAACATCAAAAGGATGTTGCCTGTTTTTTATAAATTATAGATACTATATTCCTAGAATATTATGAGTTTTTTCACAATTAGTCATCCCATAATCTAGGATGATCAAATGGTCCTACAAGTTATTTAAGAACAGAAAACATGAATTGAAGCCTAATAAAAGATTGTAATTTCAAAAACCATATGTTATACTATGTATAAAAAATAAATGGAGTTTATAGGATACTTAGAACACGTACTACAGTTCAAAGTAATCCATAAAAACTCAAAAATACCTTTTTCGTAGTAACTATACACAATAAGCGGCAGTAGCTCAGTTGGATAGAGTAGCTGGCTACGAACCAGTTGGCCGGGGGTTCAAATCCTCTCTGCCGCACCATAAAACCCTGTAATCATTAGATTACAGGGTTTTTACTTTGTAAGTGTATTTTTTTACTTTAAAGTAATTTTACAATACTAGTTTTGTATTTTTTAGAATTAAAAGTCTTTTAGTTTTTTAATCATAGATATAAAAGAAATTTGCTTTTTTCTTTACATCTATAATATTAACTTAAAGAATTATAATAGCATAATAAATTCATATTAGACAAATTATTAGTGTTTTTCATTACTAAAACAGGAATTATTTATATTTAGGTGATAAAGTCACAGATAAGTAAAGCAAAAGGATGTATACTATAAATATATACAAGTTCTTAATACAGTAATTTAGCAAGTAAGAGGGGGTGACAACAGTTAAAGAATATCTATAAATATCTATAAAAATGTATTGACTTTTTATAGATATGGTTATATAATCTTATTGAGGTGATAAGTTATGAAGTATTACTCAATAGGAGAGTTTGCAGAAAAGATAGGCAAAACAGTTCAAACACTTAGAAATTGGGATAAAAATGGTTCGTTAAAACCAAGTTATGTTACTGACGGTGGAACACGAAACTATTCGCAAGAGCAACTTAATCATTTTTTAGGAATCAAAGGCATTGAAACTAAAACTAAAAAAGTAATTGGATATTGTAGAGTTAGTTCACATAAACAAAAAGATGATTTAGCAAGGCAAATACAATATAAATGTGAATTTAATGGGATTGAATTTATTGAAGCTGATAAATGGTATCCATCATCAAAAACTTGTAGTGGGTGCGGAAATGTAAAAGCTAAACTTTCATTATCAGAAAGAAGTTATATCTGTGAGAATTGTGGTTGTATTATAGATAGAGATTATAATGCAAGTATAAATCTTTCAAGATACGAATTAGTAGTTTAATCACATAAACGATACTACTAATATGTACCATTCGTTGTATGGGAATTTAAGCCCTTGGAGTGTCATATCAAACGAAAGTAGCTTTTAGCAAAATCGGACACATTGAACAGGGAATTAAACAAGATTTATAGATTTTTATAGATTTTTGGCAACGGGACTCATGATACTCTTGTTAAGGAAGAAAATAATGTTTATGCAAGCCTCTACAAGGCTCAAGAAAAGTACTATAAAAGAGAAGTAGTTTATTAAAACACATAGAAAAGTAGGTAGGTTACTGTATAAATATTTGAGATACAGCCCTACATATATGTAAAAACAGGCCACGTGATGGAAATAACATACTACATTATGTGGCTTTTGGATTAATAAGGTGGGCATATGCATTTACAGAGGAAGTATTTTAGAAAAAAATTAAAAAAATCATTGACACAATATATTGGAATTGATATAATAAATAATGTTGTAAGGCGAAAAGCGTGGAGAGATGGTCGAGTTGGTTTAAGGCACCGGTCTTGAAAACCGGCGTGCGTGTGAGCGTACCGTGGGTTCGAATCCCACTCTCTCCGCCATT
Source organism: Oscillospiraceae bacterium (assembly GCA_036667055.1). Classification (GTDB taxonomy): domain Bacteria; phylum Bacillota; class Clostridia; order Oscillospirales; family Ruminococcaceae; genus RGIG3102. The sequence continues at coordinate 4,194 of JAVWUR010000090.1, read as the reverse complement.
TTTTTATGCAAAAACATAAAAGCTATGGAGAAATACTCAAGTGGCTAAAGAGGCGCCCCTGCTAAGGGCGTAGACCGGGAAACTGGTGCGAGGGTTCAAATCCCTCTTTCTCCGCCAGCAAGTTGGTATAAAAGATATTTACAAATAACAAAAACCCCGATTTTATCGGGGTTTTTGTTATTTGTAAATATTTAACATGTTATTATTCTATGGATTTTATACTAAGTTGGACTATGTTTATCTTGATTATAATCAAAGCAAAGTCTCCTATATCATAAACTGACAAAAAAGTAAAAGTTTTTAGAAAACCTATTGAAAAAAATAATTAAATGATATATAATTAATCGATTAACAAATGATAAAAAAGGAGGGTGTTTTTATGGTTAAACCGGAATATAGAGAAGAAAAAAAGAAATATATTATGGAAAATTGTTTTGCTTGTTACTGTGAGCATGGTATTAACAATACAGGAATTAAGGCACTTGCTGTGGCTTGTGGGATGACTTCTGCTAATTTATATGCTTATTTTGATAATCTTGATGATCTTATCATTCAGTCAACAGCTTACTGTATGTCAAAGGTTGAGGATGAATTTATGGCACGTTCCCCACAAAACCTAGCAGACATAAAACGGTTTTTAGACGAAACACCTTATTGGACGGCTAAAAATCATAGCAAGAAATATCGTTTCATGTATCAGGTGTATACCTCACCAAAATATTTGGAACACGGCAAAGTATTTTTTAAGGGAGTTGAGCAACGCTATACTGAATATGCAAAGCAACTTGGGCTACGGCTCGGTATTCACTGGAAAATCATCCAACCACTAATCTTCACATTTGTGCGTGGGAGCGTACACTATGCATTGTTTGAGGATGAGGGTTATATGAAAGCACAGATGGAATTATTGTGGCAGGTTTGCCTCATAATGAAAGAAAAATATAGCGGTGATAATTAAGTTAAGAATAAAATTTGAATATAAGATAAGTTGGAAATACAATAAGCCACTTATCTTATGCAGTATTATCCATTTTTTAGTCTTACTTGGTGTCAAAACTTGAAAGAACCATAAAGATAGGGATGAAAAGCCAGCCTTTATTAAAAGACTAGTGAAAATGTAAAATTTGTGTACAAGTTATGTTATTTAACTTTTGAGGCTCATGATTAAATTTGGACAAGTAAGCTATAGGTGACAATCACGGTGAAAAGTTAAGCAATTGAGGCTATTAACAAATGAACTTTTGAGGTATTTAAATTTCTTGATTTTCTGTTTAATGTAAAAATTGGCAATTTTGTAGGGGTTAAAGTACTTTTGCAATTACCTAAAATTATCATATTTTAAAGGAGAAAGATTATGAAAATAAAAAAAAGCAAAAAAACAAATGCTAATAAAGTCATTCCTCTGTTATTAGTAGTATCCATGATAAACACTATGTTTTTACCTATTACGGCTACGGCAAAAACTATAGAAGATGTAAAACCAGTGGTAGTTGGTTCCGTTCCTATGGGGTATGTAGGTGGTAGTATCGATACTGTTGAAGATACTAGCCATCTTAATTTTGCAAATTCCAAGACACGTGCAAGAGCAAGTTTACCTCAGTCATATAATATGATGAATGAAGGTAAAATAACTACTAGAATTGAAGATCAAGCAAGAACTAGTAACTGTTGGGCTTTTTCATCACTAGGTAGTGTGGAGTCTTCTATCTTTTCGCAATTAAATGATATAGACCTATCTGAGCGACATCTTGCATACTTTGCCACTGTTGGTAAAAATAATTTGCTAGACCCTGCCGATGGTACAAATGGTGATATATTTACACCATCACTAGGTAGCTCGTGGCAAAACTGTGGGGGAAATTATCAAATAACAACAGCTACATTAACTCGTGGAGTAGGGCCATTATTAGAATCTAAGGCTCCATACAACGACCCCCTAACAGAACCTGATGCAAAACTTGAATTTGCCAAACCAGATGTTTTTATAAAGGATGGGTTTAGACTGCCTAATAAAGATGTAAATGGTACGCTAGACGGTACTCACATAAAGCAAACGCTTATGAATAATAGCTCTGTGATGGTTAGCTATGGTGCATTGATGTCACAGTTTTATGATGCACAAGTTACATATCCCACCTATTATTCTTCTTATACACAAGATGATTTTCCAAGTGGAGATATAGGAGGACATGCTGTTCAAATAATCGGTTGGGATGATACTATATCTAAAGATAAGTTTACAGATTTCCAAAGACAAACTAGCAAACCATCGGTTGATGGTGCGTGGATAATTAAAAATAGTTGGGGAGAAAACTCTCTCGGAAGCATATTCTATATGTCGTATGACACCAAATGTATGAGTAGTTTTTATGCTTACAAAGCTACTGATGATAAAAATTTAATGTATGACAATAATTACCAATATGATGGTGTTGGAGCTCTTAGAACATTCAATTTACCTGGGGTTAATACAGAGTACATGGCAAATGTTTTCACAGCTAAAGGAAATGAAACACTTGAAAGTGTTTCTATAAATACTGCATCACATAATCAACCATATACTATATCTATTTATAAAGGTATGCAGGACACTACAAATCCTACAAGTGGTACAAAAGTACATGAGCAATCAGGTACTGCAACTTACTCCGGATATCATAATATTAAGTTGAATAATAGTAATGCTATAAATTTTGCAGCAGATGAAAAATTTATAGTAGTAGTTAAATTTGTAGAATCTGACAATGCAGATTTAGGAACAATGTGTTTTGAATATGAGTATTCAAATTTCTCAGAGGCTACAATGAAGGCTGGTGAAAGCTTTATAAGTTCAGATGGAATATATTGGGGAGATGCAAAAGATAATGCAGTACAAAGCAATATACCAATAGGAAATATTTGTATTAAAGCTTTTACAGATAATATAAAGCCAAATACATTTTCAAATTGGACGGATATAGCAAATTCAGCACAAAAAGATACAGATTATACTGAAAACAAAAACAGCCTTACAATAAAAACAGCTACAGGCTTAGCTTGGTTTGCCAAAAGTGTAAATGATGGAAATGGTTATCAAGGCAAAACAGTTTCTTTAGAAAACAATGTGGATTTAGACACAGGCTTAGTTGTAGGTTATGATAAAGCAGTAACTGAGGATAACAGCTGGATACCAATAGGAAAAGATTCTTCTCCATTTAAGGGTATATTTGATGGAAAAGGCTTTGAAATAAGTGGTATTAAGATTAATAATAATCTAAATAGGCAAGGACTTTTTGGAAATATTTTGGGAGATGCGTCAATAAAAGCATCAATTTCAAATCTAGGTATAGTATCTGCTGATATAATAGGCGGAGAGTTTACTGGTTCTATTGTAGGAAGTGGCTTTAATGTCATAATGTATGATTGCTACAATAAATCAACAACAACAAAAAGTTCATCAGTTACAGGTAAATCACTCGTAGGAGGTTTAGCGGGTGAGCTACAGGATTCGACAATGCAAAATTGTTATAATACAGGAAAGGTAATGTTATCAACTGAAGATGGAGTTGCAGGGGGTTTAATCGGTAGAATAACAAAAGAATCAATTATAAATTGTTTTAATGCCGGCGAGATTACAACAACAGAAAGTACATCTGCAACAAATATACAAAAAGGTGGTATAATAGGGCAAATAATTAATGCAACAGCTAAGAATTGCTATTATCTAAATACTACAGAAAATTCTTTTGCTGATTCTAATGAAGGTATAATCACGGCAACTAAAATGACAGTTGAGGAAATGCAAGACACTACATTTGTAGATACGCTAAATAAGAATCTAGATGAATTTGATAACACTGGATTGCATTTATGGAAAGCAGTCTCAAGGGACTATCCAACATTAGATTTTGAAAATTATTGGAAAATTACACTTTTACCAGAGAATTTTAAATTTACAGAACCTACAAATCTGTATTTTAATAATGACCCAAAAATAGCAGGAGTAGAATTTAATGATTCCATTATAGGAGCAGGAACTGTTACTGTAAATTACTATAAGGGATCTACAAAGCTTGCATCAGAACCAACAGATGTAGGCACTTACACAGTAAAAGTAGATGTAACCAAAGGAATACATTATGAGGCAGTTACAGACCTTGAAGTAGGTACCTTTACTATTAGTTATATAAAATCTCCTTCACTTTCAATGTTTAC
>JAVWUR010000089.1:0-8947 GCA_036667055.1 Oscillospiraceae bacterium | reverse complement strand
CACATCAATTAGCACCAAATCACCAAAGGCGTGACCCAAGGTATCGTTGATACCCTTAAAATCGTCAATATCCAAAACCATCAATGCGTGCCGCCCCATGGGATATTTTGCAAGACCTTTGTTGGCAAGGGTTGCCATGGCGACTTTGTTGTAAAGCCCCGTCATAGGGTCATTCTGTGCTTGAAGCTCCGCATAAATCGCTTGGCTTTTAATGGCGTCAATGTCGGAAATAAAGCCCACCAAGTGGGATGGCTCACCGGCAAGGTCAAAGGTAAGGCTCAAATCCACCCGACACCAAAGATAGCTGCCGTCATGGCGGCGCAGCCTTGCCTCATAGCTTGTGGTTTTACTCTGTGCCAGCTTTTCCATTTCGCTTTTCGCCATGGCACAGTCCTCGGGGTGGAAGAAATAGGCGGTGACCCCATCCACAAAGGCATCATGAGAAAGCGCCGCAAAGCCGTGGGTGTCCGCCAAAAGTGTCTCGGTGTCGGCTGCAAAAATTCGCTGTGGATTTTCAAAATGGGTATAGAGCTGGCGTTTCAAATCCACTTCAAAAAGCGTGCCGCTGGAGGCATTCACTGCCACGGAAAATCGTTTTTCGCTCAGTCGCAGCTCTTCCTCCTGTCGGAGCAATGCTTTGTTGTGACGGCGATTGCTCCACACAATCCACAAAAGCACCAGCGCCGCCACCATGGCAAGCTTTGCCATGAGGATATAGACAATCTGCTTGTTCACCCGCTCGTCTCGCAGCATGGGCGCATCCGAGGATAGGCTAAAGGTGTACCAATCGTTCACTGTGGATGGGGTGAAGCTGACAAAACGCCGCTGCCCCTCGTATCGGTAGGCAAAGCTGCCGCTTTCGCCTTTTTCCATCGCCGCCTTGAGCTGTCCCATGGAAAACTCCATAAAGTCAGTTTTTTCGAAAAAGGTAAGCAGATTTTTGCCCTCCACCATCTTGTCGCTGTGGTCGCTGGAGAGGATAATATCTCCGCCGGACTGCACAATGTAGCCGTAGCCCTCGCTGTAATAGGTGGTGTCCAGCAGATGATCACCGGCGATGGTGAGTGGATATCCGCCAAAGAGCACCCCCGTCACCTGACCGTCATGGCGCACCGGCACGGCAACAATAATGCTCTCCTCACCATTGGCAGAAAGTGTCAGCGGTTCGCTGACATCCGGCGTGCCGCTCATCGCCTTTTTAAAATAATTTCGCTGGGACACATCAACTACCGTTCCTACATTGGACATACTCACACCGTCCTCACGGCACACCGCCATTTTGGTAAAGCCGCCCTCGTCCACTGCATTTTGCAAAACGTCCATCACCTCCTCGGGGGAGGAGCCATGGACAGAGGACAGGTGACCTGCCATCATATTCATGGTCACAACGGTGGCATCAATACGGTCATTAAACACCTTGTTGTAGGTTTTTGATACCTCAGAGAGAGTTCGATATGTCTCTGCCGTCAAAGCGTGCTGCACCTGACGAGAAAAGTCCATGATAATCGTTATGGTGATGGCACAAAGCGCCAGAGCGCAAGTGAGCTTAGCGGCAAATTTTTGGTATTTCATCGGGAACCCTCCTGTATTTTATGTTTTAGTGTGACTTTCCTGCCGCCCCGATTTCTTTTTCTCGTACCGCAAAGGAAAGGATTGCTTGTTCTATTCTGTGCTCTTTCATTTTCGTCACATTGATATGGAAAGTTCCCATATCAAGTTCAAATGCCGTGCCGTCCTCTGGAATAAAGCCGTATTGACCTAGCACCCAGCCGCCAAAGGTTTCATAATCCTCTGTGGGCAGGGGGATATGAAGGGTTTGCGCTACTGCGTCCAGTGCAACACCACCCCATATACGCCATGTTTGCTCGTCTATCTGCTCCAAATTGGAGGAGGCGTCTGCGGTTTCAATATCGTCCAAATCCCCCACCAGCTGCTCTAGTAAATCGTTCATGGTGACGATGCCCGCCATGCCGCCGTACTCGTCCAGTACCACGGAAAAATAGTTGTGGCTGTTCTTCATCTGAGCAAACAGCACATCCGCACAGACGCTCTCGGGAACAAAGTAAGGGGGTTTCACCGCTTCTCGAAGCACTGTTTCCTGCGCTTTGTCCGTCAATCTGAAATAGTCCTTGATGTTTAGAATACCAATGACATCATCCACGCTGTTATCGCAGATGGGATACAATGTATGGCGGCTTTCGTGGATGGTTTTCTCCCATTCCTCGGCGGTTTCGTCCATCCATAGCAGGGCAATATCGGTTCTGTGTGTGGCAAATTCGCCCACGGTCAAATCTCCAAATTCAAATACATTTTGAATCATTTCTCGCTCCACGGTGTCGATGACACCCTTTTGGTTGCCCACATCCACCATCATGCGAATTTCCTCCTCGCTGACAGCCTCGTCCTCGGCGTTGGGGTCGATACCGCACAGGCGAAGAATTCCGTTGGTGGAGGCGGTAAGTAGCCACACCAGCGGCGCAAAGAGCTTGGAAATGGCGGTAATAAGCCCAGACATCCCCAGCGCTAGCGCCTCCGCATTTTTCATGGCGATGCGCTTGGGCACTAGCTCACCAAACACCAAGGTGAAGTAGGAAAGGATCAGGGTAATCACGATAACTGCCGCTGTGTCCAATGTGGCAACCGGCACGGTAACGCCAAAGGACAGCAGCCACTGTACCAGCTTATCCGAAAAATTATCGGCGGCAAAGGCGCTGCCCAAAAATCCGGAGAGGGTAATCGCCACCTGTATGGTAGCTAAAAATCGTGCGGGCTGGCTGGTAAGCCGAGCAAGGCGCACCGCCCGCTTGTCTCCTGCCGCCGCCATCTGCGCTAATTTGTTGTCGTTCATGGAAATGACCGCAATTTCCGCACAGGCGAACACTGCGTTCAGGGAAATCAGCAGTACCTGTAAAATAATCTGCCATAGAATGGGGTCGTTCAAAGTAGTTCCTCCTAATATTTTTTAAATGAATGGTGTGTGCCGGCAAGCTACCTCAGTAGTTTCCGAAAACGCAAAAAGGCATACCCACCGTCCCAAAAAGAACGTGGGTATGCCCTATATTTTAAGTTGTTTTTTAATAATCGATTGTGACCGTCACCGTCGCCGTCATCATCCATTGAGCAAAAGCACCCTTCCGAAAATGATATATAATGATATATTTTATTCATATTAGCATATCCTGTGGATTATGTCAATTCAGGAAACGATGTTATTGGAACTTTTAATAGCAGCCGCTATTTTCCCTCTTCCCTGTTTATCGCTTGTTTAGAATAACTGCCCTCGTCTTTTGCTTCTCTAATCGTAGTTTTTTTGTAATGCGTTCCTTTGTTTCCATACGTCCCATCCTTCCATAATAATGTTTTTCGCCTATTTTGGTAATATTAATAACGTCGGGGTTGACTTTTTTTCGATTAGCCATTTGATATTTAACCATAAAATATGTATATCCATCCAAATATGTATATACATTTGTCCTCGCCAATATGCTTGTTATTTCGGGTTTTTGGCATTTTTTTGCATCTTTTTGCATCTTTTTTGCATAATTTTACCGTTTTGCCCTGCTTTTTATATCCGGTTGTCCTCGCCTATAACTGTTTTTTACTACTATAATTTCAAGTTTTTATAGGTATAAAGTGCAAATTTTGTATATTTGCACACGTTTAAAAGGTGAGATTTGCACCTTATGTTGCACCTTATCCTATAATAAATGCTGATATTTTTCGCCAAAATATACAAAAGTGAATACAGCTGTCCTTGGCAGGATAAACTAAAAAAACCTTCATAAAAGCCCTAAAATAGAGACTTTATGAAGATTTTCTGGTTGGGATAGGTGGATTCGAACCACCGGGATGACGGAGTCAAAGTCCGTTGCCTTACCGCTTGGCGATATCCCATTGTGGGGTGGAAGATGGGATTCGAACCCACGGTCTCCAGTGCCACAAACTGGCGCTTTAACCAACTAAGCTACATCCACCACATATAATAGGTATGCTTTGCAAAAAAAATGGTGCGCCTGAAGAGACTCGAACTCCTGACCCACTGCTTAGAAGGCAGTTGCTCTATCCACCTGAGCTACAGGCGCAAATTTGATTGCTAAAGAATAATACCATATTTACAACCACTTGTCAAGTAAAAACATTAAAAGTTCTACTATTTATATGGTTTTTTACCAATCCTTTGCTCTTTTGAATTTTGGGCACAGACCTTGCACCCTAAAAGGTCACTTTAGTCTGTGCCCAAAAGTTTTTATTTCACCTTTTTATATCTTAACGCACAGATGTCATCGCCCTTGGCTATGCTCTTAGGCAGCTCCAAAATGGCGTCATATTGGTTGCCTATTCCATGGTCGCCGCACATTGCAATGTCGCACAAAACGGCTATCTCCTCATCGGTACAGCCTGCCTTTTGCCACGCTTTTACCAGCGGGCAGTAGTGGAAATCCAAAAACAGCTCATCATCGGTGGATTTTACCACATCCATCTCAAAAACCCATTGTGCAGGCTTGGTAAACAGGGTTTTCTTTAGCCCCAAAAGGCTTTTTGTGCCGCCCTTTTCCACAAGATTTTTGCCGTGGGTTGCACCGCACCTCGCCACCGCCGCCGAGCCGAAATCTCTCCATTCAAGACCCCTTTTCCCTGCCTCGTCGCACAAAAGATAGAGCCAAAATGCCCTATGCTCCAGTTGTTCACGAACAGATGCTATCAGCTTGTTTTTGATTTTCGCCTCATTAGTAACCTTGCTCATTGTTTTTTCCTCCTGTGTTAAATTTGTTAATAAAATCCTTTGTTATGAATTTTAAAATAGCTATGTAAATCATATGGCGAACGTCACTTTAGCCGCCCTACCCTTTGCCATTTATAAAATGTTTTTCACTTTATCACAGCAAAATATTTTTTATCAAAAGTGATATTGTTCCGTCCGGATTGTTTATAAATTCCACTGAATTTAAGTTTTCATAGTTTGCCACGGGGATTTTAATTTCCACCCCATCACTGCTTTTTATCGACTGCTTGGCAAGGCGCTGCACCGTGCTTTGAGACACAGTGACCTCCTCCTTTGGGGAAATCTCCTTTTTTTCGAGTATCTCCTGTAACTCCTGCCGTGCGTCAGGGGTCTGTGGGCACATTTTTTGGCACAGGTGCTCCACTTTAAAGGTGTTATCGCCGCACAGCTCTTCAAAAAGCTTTGCCGGCAGCTCCGTTTTGTCGCTTTCCTCTCGGGCGTACTTTTGGGTTACCTGTGTCAATGCTTTTTTTATCACATCAAATTTTTGCTTTTCCGTTATCGCCTTTGTACATTCCAGTATTGAGGCGGAGATATAATTTGATTTGTTGCCGTCAATCTCATAGCTTTTTTCTATAAGCTTGATGCCCCCTGTAACAAGGTTTATGCACACCGCCTCGTCCACCTTATTTTTGGGGGAGGGCAGCGTTGTCCTTTGGGTTATTATGGTGTTCAGTATGCCGCTCTCGGTGTTTTGCAGATAGTGAATGTAGCTTTCTCGGTAGTTCATTTTCAATATTGCAAGACAGGCTTCGCCCTCCACCTGTAAATCTACCACCGCCAAGTCTGCACTGGGTATGCTGCCATTGGAGTGCATAATTTTGAAAAATTCATCGGCAAAATATTTTGATATCTCGATAAATTTATCGGGAAAGCCCTGTAGCAGCTCCGGCACCTTTGACCCCTCGCAAAACTCACAGTTTTTGATGCCGCTGTCATTTAATATCTTTTCCATATGTGAGACAAAAAACTCCTGTAACCCCCCACAAAGCTCTGTGCAATTGTCGGAGCGCAGGGGCGCATCAGAATTTGAGTCTAGAATATGTATAATGGCTCTATTGATTTTTATAAGCATAGCTTACCTCGTTGTCGGTTTGTTTATGTAAATATCTTGATTTTTTCGACAGTGCCACAAGCTGTATGCCATCGCTTGCGCCCATTGCCCTTGAAAAGCCGCCATTCTCTATGGCTGTTTGATTTTCCCCATTCTCTATGGCTATTTGATTTTCCCCATTCTCTATGGCTGTTTGCTATTTTGTCCCTTTTCTATGGGCGCACTCTGTTGCTGGCGAAACTGAAGGGGAGTTTTCCCTGTGGCATTTTTAAACACCACGAAAAAATACTTTGGGTTGCCAAAGCCTACCTTAGACGCTATCGCCTCTACCGTCATGTCGGTGGACAGCAACAGGCGCTCGGCATTTTCCACCCGAATCTTGTTCATATATTCCCCGATAGACTGCCCCACGCTCTCACGAAATAGTCGAGACAGATATGCACTGCTCATGCCCATTTCATCTGCTATTCTCATGGGGGAAAGGTCGGGCGCCTCATATCCCACCTCAATTCTATGCAGCACCTGCGCCGCAATATCGCTTAATCTTTGGCGGCGGTTGTCCACGCTATACTGGCAGATACGGCAAAAGAACACCTCAAAACGAGCGGTCAGTGCCCCTACGTCCTCCAGACCCTTTAAAAAGTCATCGGTGATAATCTGCTGTTTTCCCTGCCCTTGCTCCGTCAAAGCCTCCTGCAATAGCTGCGCCACCCGATAAAACGCAAAGCGCTGGTCACGATAGCAGTCCCCTCGCACACTCTCTAAAATCCCCTTCCACAGCGTCTGTCCCTCCTCCAGCTCTCCCCCTTTTAGTGCGGATATCAGCGCTAAAATTTGTTTTTCCGACAAGCTGCTGTGGGCGCTTCTTGGGGCAAAGTTTTTTTCGGAAAGTATGTTCTGCCCCGGATACCAAAACCGCAGATGTTGAATTTCCTGTAGGGTAGCATAGGAGGATGGAATTAGCTTTGGGTCGGTGCGTGGCAGACCGCAGTAACAGCGGCAAGCGGCGTGGGCAGAAAGTTTTCCGCAAATTTCTATAATCTCCGTCTCACCAAGCCCCGGCAAAAGCGCCGCCTCACACCCACGCTCATGGCGCAGCAGCACAGCGGGACAGCTTTCTCGCAGGATGGAACGCATGGCGGAGGGGTCGGGGCACTCGATAAGCAGCAGTGTCAGCGGAAACTGTGGTATTCTTTGTTCGGGCACATTTCTGCCCTCCAATAGGTCAATGAGCAGGTGAGATTTTTGGTACTTTACCGAGTCCTGCACTAGGGAGCTGATTTGTATTTCCGATGTGCCCGAGGAATTTTGCACATGGCGCAGTGCCAAGCGTATCTTGTAAAAGGGCACATAGATAAAAACCATAGTGATGGTGCCAACGGTGGCAAGGAGTATGACAGCCACGCTTAAAAACGCCGCAAGCCCATTTCTAAGCTGTAACAGCCCCGGCACACATTCCGCCATGGGCAAAATTCTAAGACAGACAAGCCCGATAGATTCTATCTGTGAAAAGTGGCACACCAATTGAACCCCTTTATATTTCTCTAACAGATAGCCCGTCTCCTTTATGTCGTCCATATCGTCTCTCGCTTGAAAGACAGCCGCAGCGCCTGCCAATTCCGGCTTTGGTGAGTACACAAGCTCTCCGTTTCTGTCCATAAGCACACAGTTTTTTCTATCGTCAAAGGAGAGCAAATTGCCCACAAACCAATTGTAGGTGACATTTATCATCAGCGCATTTCCCAATGGCTCATCCTCGGAGTTTGTCTCGAAAAACACGAAGGAAAAATAGTCCTTTTCCTTCCCCGGCTGACCGGCAAAGGCTGTTCGGCGCAGCGGCTTCATTCTTGTGTCCACGTTGAGATTTAAAAACAGTTGTGCGGCGCTTTTGTCCACAAACTTGTCGGCGGTACTGCACAGCATATCAGAATCGGTGGAATATATCGTGTTGCTGGCACGATTGTACACCGCAATGGAGTCCACAAAGTCGCTGCTGCTAACGTAGGTGCCAAGCTCTCGCAGAGCACGTACCCGCTCAAGCTCGGTTATGCTTTCGTTTTCCCTAAGCTCTGTAACACCCGAGGCATAAAAGGTTTGCATACCGTAATTTCGAACTATATCCTCCATAAGCCCCGACATAGAGTCGGTTTGGGCAGAAAATTCTTTATCTCTCAGTGAGATGGAGCGCAGGGCTATATCTTGAAACGCCAAGTACACCCCGCCCAAAATAAGGGCAAGGGCAAACAATGCCACTGCGCAAGCGCATAGCATCACCGGCGCACGGCGGCGCAAAAAGCCACGAAGTTTAGCAAACTGCTCAGATGATGTGTTCAAGGCAAGCTCTCCTTTTTATACGAAAGGTTTTTGGAAACTTGATGGATAAAGCTATTATATAGTATTTATAAAGCCGTATATATACCATTTATAAACCTATATATTCTATTTATAAAACTATTCTCTATTACCTTTGTCTCTAAGCTCTAAAATAATTGTAGGTGCTTTTTTAGTATAACAAACAAATAGAAAAAATACAACTTTACTTTATAAGAAAAATCTAGTATACTCAAAATATACATTTTACAAATGGGAGGCGAGGGAACATAACCAGAATATTAGGGCTGCTTTTAGTTGCTGTAACTCTATGCACCGGCTGTAGTGCCAAGAAATCGGAGCCGTTACCGCAGAAAAATTCTGACTATTCAGGGACAGTTACCCTCTACTGTTCCATGCAGGAAAAACAAATTCAAGCCATCAAAAATGGCTTTGAAGCTAAATATCCAGAGGTGGAAATGCAGTATTACTTTGCCGGATCGGGCAAGATAATCACTAAGCTTTCCGCCGAGGTTCAAAGCGGTAATGTGGGTGCCGATGTGGTTTGGATGGGCACGCCTTCAAGCTATGTGGCTTTAAAAAAAGACCGTGTGCTCTCCCCCTACATCTCCCCCCAAGCCATAAATATCGACTCGGCTTTTTCCGATGAACATTTTTACTACACCGGCGCCCGCTTGATTTCCGTGGTGATTGGGTACAACCCCCAGCTTGTTTCTAAACAGGAAGCCCCCAAGACTTGGGAGGAGCTTTTAGACCCTAAGTGGAAGGATAAAATCATT
>JAVWUR010000088.1:0-9339 GCA_036667055.1 Oscillospiraceae bacterium | reverse complement strand
ACTTCCCATATACTTTGAGGACTGGGACATTGTTCCGGCGGCGGACAAGGTGCAGCGGGTCAACACCATTGGCACGCTTTTAAAGGGAGCAGAGGAGGTTATCCACGCCGGTGACCCGGACGATGAGGGTCAGCTTTTAATAGATGAAATACTGTGCTACTTTAAATACACCGGCAAGGTGAAACGCCTTTCCACCAACGACAACAATCCGGAATACATTAAAAAACAGATAGCTAAAATGGAGGACAACGCCGCCTTTTTGCCAAACGGCTACTCGGCAAAGGCAAGAGGGGTGGCAGATTTTATTGTGGGGATAAACTACTCACGGTTTTTCACCCTGTCTAACCGCACCCGTGACCTTATGAATGTGGGCAGGGTGCAAACGCCTACCTTGGGTCTTGTGGTGGCTCGTGACCTGCTTATTGAGGGGCACAAAAAGCTGTGCTACTATGAGCTGTCCACCACCTTTGACAGGGAGCTTTTAGGGGTGTGGGCAAAGTTTTACCCCAACCCACAAAGCCCCATTTTGGACGAAAACGGAAAGGTACTAGACCGTGGGCTACTGGAAAAAACCCTTGGTATATTAAAGGGGCGCACCGTGACGGCGGTGGTGGAAAAATCCATCACCAAGGAAAAGCCGCCACTGCCATTAAATCAGGTGGAATTGCAGACCTACTGCGGCACAAAATATGGGTACACTCTGGACGAAACCTCCAAGGCGGCGCAGGAATTAAGAGAGCGGTACAAGGCGATAACCTACAACCGTTCCAGCAGCCGAAACTTAAACGAGGAGCACTATGTGGACGCCCCACGAGTGGTAAGCGCAGTGCTCGCCATAACAGGGGCAAACCTGCCAAGCTTGGATTTAGGCATAAAATCCGCCTGTTTTAAAGAGGTAAAGGAACCTCACCACGCCATAATACCAACGGGCACAAAGCTAGATTTAGCGAGCATCAGCGAAATTCACCGCAACGTGTACATGGCGATAGCGATGTTTTACTTGGCGCAGTTTTTGCCTGACGGCGTGGACGAAAAGACCACCCTTGCCATTCAATTGGAAAAAAATAACCAGATAAAAGCACAAAGCTATCTGGCAAAGGATCAGGGCTGGCGCACCTATTTTAAAGAGAAAAACACAGAGCCATCCCCATTGGACGGTGTGGAGGCAGGGAGCTATGAGGTGACGATTACCGGCGGAGAAATCAAGGATATCGAGACAAAGCCCCCCAAGCGGTACACGGAAATATCCTTGAATAAGGATATGACCTCGGTGGCAAAGTACGTGAGCGACCCAGAGATACGAGAGCTGCTCTTGAGAAAAGACAAGGACAGCGACAAGGACAAAGGCTCTATAGGCACCGAGAGCACCCGAACCGCCATAATAACCAACCTTATCGACCGAGGGTTTATCGGGCGAAAGGGCAAGCAGCTCATATCCACCCAAAAGGGCAGAGAGCTGTACAACACCCTGCCGGACGAGATCAAAAAGCCGGACATGACGGCAAAATGGTGGGCGATACAGGAGAAAATCAAGGAGGGGGAGGCAACCCCCGAGGATTTGTACAGGGATGTGCTGGACACGGTAAATAAGATTATCTCCCAAAGATATTCCTTCTCCATCGGCAAGTCAAAATTCGACCATTCGGGGCTGCCTAAAAATGCGGTGGTGGTGGGGAAATGTCCACGGTGCGGTGGGGAGGTTTTGGAGAACGCCAAGGGCTACGGCTGTATAAATTGGGCACAGCCGCACAACTGTAAATTTGTTATATGGAAGGTTCAAAAGCAACAGCCCCTAAGAGATTTTACCATAGACGCCAAGAGCGCACAGGAGCTGTTACAAGGTGAAGAGGTAACTTTAAAGGCACAAAGCGAGGAGAAAAAGCAAATCACTATAAAGCTGGACGATACCGCTAAAAGCGACTACGGGCCACGGCTGACGGTGATAAATTATTTTTCAAGGCGGGGGGAGTAGATGACAAATCTATTTCGCCCGTCTTTTTTTGCGGTGTACACGGCGATGTCGGCGGTTCGGTACAGCTCCTCAAAGTTTTTTCCGTTGTCGGGGTAAAAGGACACCCCCACGCTAGCGGAGGTTATCACCCCTGGCTTTATCTCATTGCGCACCACATCCACCAGCCGTTGCAGCCGCTTAGCTATAGGGGGCGAACCCTCGGCGGCGATGTCATTTAACAGCAGCATAAACTCGTCCCCTCCCGAGCGCCCAAGCAGGTCAGATTCGTTTATCACCGTGCGCAGACGAGCGCAGGTGTCAAAGAGAACATTGTCCCCCATTATATGCCCAAAGTTATCGTTTATCCCCTTAAAATTATCCAAATCCAACATCACTATAGCGTGTTTTTTTGCCTTATATTTTCTTAGAATGTCCGTTGCCTGCTCTTCAAACGCCATGCGGTTCAGCGCCCCTGTGAGAGAGTCCTGTAGAGAACGCTGTAAAATTTCCAATTCGGTGTTTTTCCGCTGAGTGATATCGGTAGCGGAAATCACGGCATACTTTTCGCCGCTGGGATTTTTTATCATGGTGTATTCCATGTTGTACCATACCGTTCCTGTGGAAAAATTGCACTTTATATCGCACCCAAAGGTGGGCTTGCCCTGATTTATAGATTTAAAAAATTCCAGATAGGCATCGGCAGAGCCGCTGTCCACGAGTCCGGTTTTTATAGACAGCTCGGGCGAGTTTTCAATTATGCGTGGCAACCCGTGCAAAGCCGCAATCTCCTCGGAAATCTGCACCGAGCCACTCTCGGGGAAAAAGCGGAAAAGGGTCTGGTTGCTGTGGTCTGCCACAACACGATACTCTCGCTCGCTCATTTCAAGCTGGCTGTTCTGCTCCTCCAAAAGCCGCTGTACCGAGCCTTCCTTTAGTATAAATATAAGAAGGAGCACCAAGGCTACAAGGCAGGAAATGATAAGTAAAATAACTATTGATGAGGTCAATTCCGCCGCCATATCCTCAGCGATGGCGCAGTCGGCGGCAAGGATAAACACAGAGCCTTCAAGGCTTGTGGGAAGATACACCACATAGCTCATAACGCCGTTTATGTTGGCTGTGCTCTCTTTAAAGGGCGAGGCTTGGGGGCTTTTACTAAGCGCCGATAGGTCACTGCCCTCAAAAATCATATCGGCTTTATCGGTGGTTAAAAGCTGAGTGCCGTCCCCTAAAAAGCCACCCACAAGCTCCCCTTGACAAAGGCTTATAGAGGAAAATTCCCAGGAGCTTTTGGCACAGCGCAGCCACTCACCGTAGATATCGTGGTCAAAAACTCCCCCTATCGCCCCCACAGTCTCCCCATTTTTTGTTACAGGCAGACATATCAAGACACTGTTTTTATAAAGCCCCTCCTTGGCACCAAGGCTAAAGGGCTTTCCCTCCATCGCTCTTTTAAAATATTCTGTGTCCTTGCAGTCGGTGACAGCACCATTTGTGTCCACTAAAGACCCATCAACACCCATGTAGGCTAGGGTGGTAAGTCCGGATATAGAGTGGGTTAATGGGGCGCAAGAGCCGATAGTGTCAGCGGTGGGAGCACCATTTTTTGAAAATTCATCGGCTATGGCGGCAAGGGGGCGAACAACCCCCATCTCATACCGCTGTACCAGCTCTAAAGCGGAGTCGGTCAATAAATTCTTCACCTGTTTTTCAGCGTAGCTTTTCGATTGGCTGTACCCAAGAAAGGATAGAGCGGCAGCGGTGGCGAACAATATTAAGGCAAAAAATATAGTTTGAAATAAAAATTTCTTTTTCAAAACAAAGCCCCCCCTATAAGTGATGGAAAAATGTGGTAGTAGTTAATGAAAAAATAATTGGCAGAAAACTGCATAAATTATTGAGTATACTTATTATATACATATATAGTACACGCAAATAGCGTAATTTTCAACCAAAATCCCACAAAATCTTTATTTTTCAAAGTCAGGAATAAAAACCTTTAAATTGTGACCGAAAATCTTAAAGGGAAGGGTGTTTTTCGTTGATTTTTTCACAAATATTTGCTATCATTGAAAATAATAAGCTGTGACAGCAAAGCGTTGTAGGAGGCAAAATGGGTATTGAGGAAAGGCTAGTTCAATTTAAGGGATGTTTTGAGGACAGCCCACAGGCTCTTTTTATATTGCAGGTGGTGGAAAATGAAAGTCAACATGGGTATGATTTTACAATTGTGTACTCAAACCCAGCATTTTTGGCGCTGGAGGAGGTTGAGGAGCAGGACTTTTTAAACAAAAATATCGGCACCATGATAGCGGTGGAGGGGGACAAACGCTTTGAGGAATATCGTGCTGTAATAGCAAGGGGAGAGGTGCGGCAGTTTACAGCATACAACCGTCATATTGAAAAATATGTAGAGATAAACGCCCATAGAATAGCGCCGGGGTACTGCGCCTGTACCGTGACGGACATAACCAAGGAAAAAAAGACACAGGAAAATCTGCGCCAACAGGAGCTTATGTACACCGTTGCCACACAGGACGGAGAGATAAACACTTGGGAATATGATTTGCAAAGCAAGGTGGTAAAGCAGACCCCCAACTGCATGAAGGCACACCATACAAAGGAGCCGATTATTGAAAACTTTCCGGAATGTGTCTACGAGAAGGGCATAATGCGCCCAGATAGCGTGGAGGACTCCAAACGGATGTTCAAAAAAATCCATGAGGGGGAGAAGAAGGTGACAGGGGATCACTGGTATAAAACCGTGGACCGCAAAGGCTGGTGGTGCGAGCGAGTCACCTATACGAACATCTTTGATGAGGACGGAAAGCCGGTGCGAGCCATTGGCGTGGGTAAAAATATCACAGAGGAAATCAACATACGCACAGCCATGAAGGGGATGGAAAAGCGGTACAAGGAGGAAATTGACTACCAAGAGGCGATAAAGAGCGTGGACTTGGTGGCAAAAACTCGTGCCAACTTAACCACAGACACTGTAGAGCGGTACACCGCAGATAACATTTTTGGGGTGACACAAAAGGGGGACAGCTACTCAAATAGCATTAGGGAGCTAGTAAAGGTGGCGCTTACACCCGAGCAAAAAAAGCAGATGGGTAATTCTTTTAACCGCACAAGGGTGCTGAAAGCCTACGCCCAAGGGGACAAGGTGTGCAGCGTTGAGTATCAAAGAAAGCTGAAAAATGGCGAGGTGAGATGGGTTGAAACCACCCTAAAGACATACAAAAATCCCGAGACGCAAGATATAATGGGGTTTGTATACTCCTACGATATCAGCAACGAAAAGCTTAAAGACGGCATAATAAGCACCGTCACAGCCATCGACCATGACTTTATTATGTGCATAAATTTAAAGCAAAACTCCTATCATATCTACCTTGGCACCGACGATAATACCGCTTTGCCGGTAACGGATGGGGACGATTATGTAAGCATGATGCGCAAGATAAATACAGAGGTGGTGGCGCAGGAGGATATAGAGCGAGCCATAACAGACATGACCCCACAGGTTATGGAGGACAACCTTTCTAAAAAAGAGGTGTTCAGCACCGTCTACAGGGCTTACGATAAAAACAAGAATATCCGCAGCAAAAAAATCGAGTACACCTACCTTGACCGTGACAGCCACATAATAATTATGACTAGAAGCGATGTGACAAATTTACTCAAGGAGCAGGAGCGGCAAAAGGATATTTTAAAGCTTGCATTGGAACAGGCGGAGCAGGCAAATGCGGCGAAAACCAACTTTTTGTCCCGAATGAGCCACGAGATACGAACCCCTATGAACGCTATAATAGGAATGTCCACAATTGCGGCGCAGTGCGTGGAAAACCCAGAGCAGGTGTCTGACTGCCTGTCCAAAATCGGCATTTCCGCACGGTTTTTGTTGGCGCTGATAAACGATATTTTGGATATGTCGAGGATAGAGAGCGGCAAAGTTCTCATAAAGCAGGAGAGCATCCTTTTCGAGGAATTTTTGACGGGAATTAACATCATCTGCCACGAACAGGCGGCACAAAAGGGTGTAGAATATGACACGGTGCTCACCAGCTTTACCGAAAATGCTTACATTGGCGACAGGACAAAGCTACAGCAAATCTTATTAAACATCGTTGCCAACGCCATTAAATTCACACCTACCGGCGGCAAGGTGCAGATGATAATAAGCCAAAGCCCGGCTGAAAATGGCAGGGTACATATGCGCTTTACCATCAACGATACGGGAATTGGAATAAGGGAAAGCTTTTTGCCCCACCTGTTTGAACCCTTTGAGCAGGAGGACAATACCATGACCAGCAGCTACAGCGGCACAGGCTTAGGGCTTGCCATCTGCAAAAATCTCACCGAGCTTATGGGGGGAACCATATCGGTGAACAGTATTTTAGGGGTGGGTACAGAATTTGTGGTGGAGCTGACCTTGGGGGTGGAGCCAAATAATCAGCAGATGTCGGCGGCATCTGCAAAGATTAACTTTTCAGAGCTGTCGGCGCTGATAATAGACGATGAAATTATGGTGTGCAAATACACACAGGAAATTCTGTCCCACATGGGAATAAAGGCACAGTGGGTTTCCTCCCCCTTGGAGGGAATAGATTTGGTAAAGGCAAAGCTTTTAAAAAGCGAGGTGCCGGACATAATAATGGTGGACTGGAAAATGTCCGAGATGGACGGGATAACCCTTACCAAAAAGCTAAGAAAGCTGGTGGGAAAAGAGGTCACCATAATAATAATGACCGCCTATGACTATGGCACTATCGAGATACAGGCAAAGGAGGCAGGGGTGGATGTGCTCATGTCCAAGCCGCTGTTTGAAAATTCTGTCATAGAAACATTGGAGCAGGCATATGGACAAAAGCCCAAGGAGGCTAAAGCAAGCCCCTCAAAGGGGTATGATTTTACCGGCAAGCGGATTTTGCTGGCAGAGGACCATCTGTTAAATGTGGAGGTGGCGAAAAAGCTCCTTTGCTTTAAAGGCTTTGAGGTGGAGGTAGCGGAAAATGGGCTTGCGGCAATTGAAACCTTTGTGCAAAATAAAACAGGGTATTTTGACGCTATCTTGATGGATATACGTATGCCCGTTATGGATGGCTTGACGGCGGCAAAGTCTATACGCCACACGAAAAAAGCGGATGCAAAAACAATACCAATAATCGCCATGACGGCAAATGCCTTTGATGAGGATGTGGAAAAATCAAAGGCGGCAGGGATGGATGCTCACATAGCCAAGCCAATAGAGCCAAAGCAACTATACGCAGCGCTAGATTATTTTATCAACGTGGCAGTCAAAGAGGAAGAATAAGCACACAGTAACTATATAGGAGAAATAACATATGAATATAACGGTAAAAAAGGGCTTTGATGAGATGAATTTGCCAAAGGTGACGGCACTGTTACAGAGCACCTACTGGGCAGATGACCGCTCAAAGGAGCAGATAGAAAAATCCATGAAAAACTCCATCTGTGTTGGGGCGTTTAACGAGGAAAAGGAACAGATTGGCTTTGCAAGGGTTATAACCGACCATGCCACCACCTACTATCTGTGTGACGTGATAGTGGCTACAGAGTATCGGGGGCACAATGTGGGCAGCGCCCTGCTGACAGCCATAGTGGAGGATGAGGAGCTAAAGGATTTGCGGGGAATACTGGGGACGAAAGATGCTCACGGCTTTTATGCAAACTTTGGCTTTGAAAAAAATGAAAAGCTGTTTATGCAGCGCTGGACAAAGGTGCTGTAGAAAATAAATGCTATTTAAACAGACAGGCGGCAACAGAAAAAAACTGTGCCGCCTTTTTGCTTGCGATAAAAACATTGTGGGCTTTGGGCTTACCCCTCACGGTTGTTATGGCGTACCCCTCACGGTGGTTATGGCTTTTTAGGGCACAGACAGTCGTCGAATAGCTTTAATTTCCCCTGCAAAACCAGTTCCAACGTGCTCACCGAATTTACCATCTTGGTAACCGATTTATTCACATCTAAAAGCTGCTCCTCGGATAAATTCATGGCGAGCGCCCGCTGAATTTTCTCCCCCTCGGCGTTTAGAATGTGAGACAGCGCCGTCTGCTCCATCGCCACCGATTGGATAATGTCGGATATGGCAAGGCTGCGTGGGGCAGCGGTTACACTTGCGGTGGTAGTAGAGGAGGTTGTTGTTGTTGTTGTAGTTGTAGTAGTGGTGGACGTTGAGGACGTTGAGGATGTTGAGGTGGAGGAGGTGGTGGTAAAGCTAGAGCAGGTGCGTGTGGTGGAGGGGTTGTATAACTCGGGCAGCTCTCCTGTAAATTTGACGTAAACCCCGTTCATACCGCCGCTTAAATCCCTTGTCATAATGGTGCCGTAGAAGGTTATATCCCCTGTCACCGTTGAACACACAGGAGCGAGCAGAGCACCGTAGATGTCGGAGTTTAAATTGAGCACCGTGGCTTCAGGGAAATTCCACAGCACCTTAGAGCTTTGGGCTTGGTTGATGGGCGCGGAGTTAAACAGGGTGGTAAAGCTGTTCAAGGTCACGGTGTTTCCGGTAAAGCTCACAAGGGAGGTTGCACCGGAGGGCACTATGAGGTTTATGCTTGTGATGGCGCTGATGTTAAGCCCCGAGCCTGCCACATTGGCACTGTCGACTAAAAAATTGTTGAACAGAGGGTCACTGCCCTGCAAGGTCAAGGTGTTCCCCGACACACTTTGTGAGCCGTTTGTATCTAGGGACGCCCAGTCCACGCTGACACATACCAGATACTTATTTTCGTTTTCATCATAGGGGCGATAGGACAAAAGAACCGGCTGGTTCGGCACACCGTTTAGGTTGGTCATGGTGTAATTTGTCAAGGTGCTAAGAGTGTCACGTGCAGTAGTTTGAGTGTTGGTACCTCCTGTGATATTAACATCACCCAAGACGTAAAGAGAATAGAAGCGAGAGGGAGTCAGTGCGGTTGCCACGTTATAATTATTGTACAGAGCATTGCGGCTGACCCAAACGCCGCCGGTGGCACTGCGGTTGCTTTGAGTGTGGTTGTTCAGCACATAAATATTAAAATCCTCTGCAAGCCAAAAGTTTACATTCATTATAATTCCTCCTTTGAGTGTGGTGTCACAAAATTTCCCGTGACACTATATATTATGATAGAAGAACTATAACTGTGAGTGAGGTGGAGTATGAAGATAGCGGTTTTAACCATGTTCAATGGGCTTTCCAACACCTATTCTTTGGTAAATGTGGTGGAAGAACAATTAAAAATGCTGCTGTGCCATGGGCTGGAAATAAAGGTACTGGTGAGTGAGCACTGTCCCGACAGCGAGAGGAGGGGCGTCTTTTGTGACGAGCGACTGGAATGGGTAAAGGTGATAAATTCGAAAGGGGGTGAGATGTTCCACT
>JAVWUR010000087.1:0-9645 GCA_036667055.1 Oscillospiraceae bacterium | reverse complement strand
CGCCAGTAGCTCAGCTGGATAGAGTACTTGACTACGAATCAAGGGGTCGGGGGTTCGAGTCCCTTCTGGCGCACCACGAAAGTCAGGTTAAAACAGATGCTTTCTGCATTTGCTTTAACCTGACTTTTTCGTTATACTGGAGCCGAGATTGCTTATATGAGGTGGTGCAATAATTGAAAACCTTAATTATGGTAAGCGGCACAATGGGTGTTGGGAAAACTACTACCTGTAGAGAACTACAAAAAATATTACCTCGCAATGTTTTTCTTGACGGAGATTGGTGTTGGGATATGCAACCTTTCGTCGTTAATGAAGAAACTAAAACTATGGTTATACAAAATATCTGTTTTCAGTTAAATCAATTTTTAAAGTGTTCCCAATATGAATATATTATTTTTTGTTGGGTAATGCAGGAACAGAGTATTATTGATTCCATTTTATCCTCCCTTGATACTAACGATTGTTTGATAAAATCCTTCTCTCTAATTGCAGATGAACATTCCTTAGTAAAAAGAATAAAGCTCGATATCGAAAGCGGGATAAGGCTAGAGGATGTTATTGATAGAAGCGTTGCTCGGATAAACAATTACAATGTGCTAGATACCGAAAAAATTGATGTAAGCAATATTACACCATCACAAGCTGCCGAATTAATCAAAACAAGTATTATTTTGTAACAATATGCACTCATAAGAGGGGCTGAGACGATTTTTATTTCGTCTCAGCCCCTCATTAAAAAATTGCAACATTTTTGATAACTATGTAATTATATAGTCAGTTGTGTATTATCTAGCCGTTTTTCACTTAACGCATGAGTTATATAGGCAAGCCGTCTTGTTCCCGCCGCATTTTTTTGCCACAGTTTATATCCGTCGCTTGCTATCAACTCATCTGATATTTCATACAGATTGCCCGGGAAATAATAATCGTTCATCTTGGCAAAAAGCATTGCCATCTTTTCCTTTTCAGCTGTCGGGATAGTTGTTTCTTCCAGTTGGTTGTACGCCTTGTTGTAGGACAATTGTGTAAAAAACTCCAATGAATATTCTTCAAAGTTTTTTAGGTTTTCATCTGTAATATTATTTTTTTGCGCCCACCTAGAAACTTCCGTTTTTTTGATTTTATAGTCTATAGCCATATCCTTAGTGTTTATATTTACCACGCCATATTGGCAGGGATATACGGAAAGTGCACAGGTGGATATGTCAAAAAGCTTGCCATCACTGTCAGCAATGTGCTGTACATGAGTGTGACCGCTCAAATTTAATTTTACATTATACTCTTTCAGTAGCTTCGCCAAATCTTCGCCATTATCAATGGTGAACCCCTTTGTCAATGTTTGACTTTGGTGTAATAAATTTTGGTGTGTTACTGCTACCGTTGCAATCCCCTCTTTTTTTGCCGCCTCAAGATTGCTTTTTATCCAATTTAAAGTGCCTTCTGATACTGTACCAAACTGTGCACCGGTGTTCACATCCAGCATTAAAACCTGAACTTTTTTTGACAGCGAATAAACGTAACTGAAAGTTTCCTTGTCCCTTGATGTCGCCTTTGACAACCCGAATT
This sequence comes from Oscillospiraceae bacterium, assembly GCA_036667055.1. Lineage (GTDB taxonomy): Bacteria > Bacillota > Clostridia > Oscillospirales > Ruminococcaceae > RGIG3102. The sequence continues at coordinate 8,079 of JAVWUR010000087.1, read as the reverse complement.
CTTGATAAATCTGCTCATACTCCTCCTTGGAAATCCTTTCGGTAGGATATGCGCTGTCCCCCTCAAATCCCATTGAAAATGGGTAGTCAATGTCGTGATTTCCCGGAATTACAAGCACCGTTATCCCACTGTCATTGACCTTTTTAATCTTTTTAGCAAAATCTAAATGACTTAGCTTTTCTCCGTTAAAAGTTAAGTCTCCGCTTAAAATCAAAAAGTCCGGTTTTTCTTCCATCACTTGCGAGATAAAAGCCTCGGTAATTGGCTCAATATAGTGTGTCAGTTTTCCATCTGCCTCACTCATCATCTCCACAAAAGCAGGGCTGTTATCTGTTAATTGCTGGGATAGATAGTGAATGTCAGTCGCTTGGATAATCTCAATATTTTTTTGCGCTGTACACCCTGAAAGCATAAGAATAAAAGTAAGGCTAAGAAAAAGAGTTAGTATTTTTTTCATTGTTACAACCATTCCCTATTAGTATTTTATATTAATAGTAGCACTTATATTTAATTTGTAAAGGTTTTTATTGCGCCTTAAAAACAGAATGTCCTCTTTTTATCGTTTCCAACACTTTAATATTCCTGATTTTTTCAATTTCGCATTTTAAAGGATTATCGCTAAGAATTACAAAATCAGCATTTTTGCCCGTTTTAATGCTTCCTTTTGTATCTTCTTCAAAATATTGATATGCCCCATTTATTGTGGCGGCTTTTAGTGCTTCAAGTGGCGTTATCTGCTCCTTTTCATTAAGCTGTACACCGGATTTTGTTTTTCGACTACACGCACACCACATTGAAAATAGCATATCTGGTGGTAAAACCGGACAATCTTGGTGAAATGTAGCAGTCACCCCCGCTTTAATTGCCGAGTTCACCGGGCTTATACTTTCCCCTCTTATTCCAAAGTTTTTCAAATGGATATCGCCCCAATGGTAGGTATGTGCTACAAAAAAAGAGGCTACCATCCCTAGCTTTGCCATTTCCGCCAGTTGCGCCGTGGTTACTAGCTGGGAATGTATCATGACAGGGCGATTGTTATTCGTTATTTTTAATTTCCCATCTTCCAAAATATAGGCATCTATAAGTTGCTGGGCAGCCGCATCCCCATTGCAATGGGTCAAGAGCTGCTGGTTTTCTAAAAGTGCCTGCTCAACAAACTCATTAACCTGTTGGTCTGTATATATAGGATAACCGTAATACTCCCCTTCCCCCTCATATTTTTCTTTCATCCAAGCCGTTCTGCCTTGGGGAGAGCCATCAAGAAATATTTTGTAGCCGCCTATCTTTAGATTATTGCTGTATTTATTTTTATATCCTTCATTTTCTAAAATGGACTTGCTATCCTTTAAATCTACATAGCAAACAACGTCGGCAGAAAGCTGATTGTCTTGTGCCATACTGCTTAAAATTGCCCACTCCTTTTGGGTGGTAAACCCATCTTGAACCGTTGTTATACCATGCTTAAAATATTCGTGCTCTGCTTTTTTTATGTTGCGAGTTATATCCTCCAAGGTGGGTCGTGGCATTGTCGCAGAAAGCGAGGTAAAAGCCTTTTCTTCCAAATACCCTGTCAGCTCTCCTTTTTCGTCCTTTCCAATTACACCGCCATCAATAGCAGGTGTGTTTTTGTCCACACCAAGCTTTGAAAGTGCCAAAGAGCTGGCAACACCCATATGTCCCGAAGCATGAGTGATAAGAATTGGAAAGTCTGTGGACACACTGTCAAGAAATTCTTTTGTCGGGTGCTTTTTGTCGGGTAGAATGTTTTGGTCATATCCAAACCCCATAATCCACTCGCCCTTTTTTAGTCCATTGGATTTAGCAAAGTCCAGCAATTTCTCCTTTATCTCATCAAGGCTCACTACATCGCCTAGTTGAGCTATTACCATGGTATTTGCAAATCCGGTAAGATGGCTGTGAGCGTCAATAAACGCCGGTGCCATAGTCCTACCCTTTAAGTCCACTAGCTTTGTAGCTTGATCCTTCAATTCATCCACCGTGCCCACAGCCACAATTTTGCCCTTTTCTTCCAGCACTGCCTGGGCATACAAGCCCGTCTCCAATGTGATTATATCCCCACCATAGTACAGTGTTTTACTCATATTTTATTAAATCCTCCCCTATGAATTTTGTTTATAAAGCTACAAAAGGCAGCCCATTTAGAGCCGCCTTTTAAAATATTAGACATTTATCAGTTCTTTTATCTGTTCTTTTGTTTTAAAGCCAACCACACGTCTTGCTTCCTTGCCGCCCTTAAACACAACAAGCGTGGGGATGCTCATAACGCCAAATTTCTGTGCTAGCTCCGGCTGTGCATCAACATCAATTTTTCCAACAACCACCTTGCCCTCTAGCTCTTTTGAAAGCTCCTCAACAATTGGGCCTACCATCTTACAGGGGCCGCACCAAGTTGCCCAAAAATCTACCAATACGACCTTCTCATTTTCTTCTACAATGCTAGTAAAGTTACCTGATGTAATTTCTATACTCATAATATTATCTCCTTAAATTATATTTTAATGTTTATCTTGATTATAATATACCAAAATATACATCATATCACAGTGATTAAATCACATTATGCCAGTTTATCCATTAACTTTTTCTTGTCTAAAATCTCAATTTCCTTGCGTGATATCTTCACTATTCCCTCATTTTCAAAATATTTCAACATTCGTGAAACAACCTCTCGTGCGCTGCCAAGATATTTTGCAATTTCCATGTGGGAGTATGTAATAATCGGTCCATTTTTTATTAGCTCGTCATACAAAAACATCGCCAGCCGTTTATCAAAGCTGTAGAAAAGTATCTGCTGCATTGTCCACATCACATCGGAAAACCTTTGGGTTTTGAGTGTGTTAGCAAAGCTTTCAAAGTAACTGTTATTTTTTACTAGCTGTGCAAAAGCAAAGGAAGACAAAACAACTGCCTGAGTTTGCGTCTCGCTGTCAATATGGACATCAAAGGTTATCTCATCTAGCACACAGGAGGCAGAAAGGATGCAGATTTCTCCATCGTCTATTCGATATAACGTGACTTCCTTCCCCTGTTCCGACAGCATATATACTCGCAGTCTGCCCTTTGCAACAAAGATTACCCCTACGCACTCCTGTTCGCCACTGTGAACATTTTGCTCTGGCGCATAGCTGACTGCACGTGTGTTTTCCATTATAAAATCCACTGTTTTTTCATCCAGCTTGTCCCAAAAATTCAGCGCATTTTTTAAAACGCTTATCTTTTCTATTCTGTCCATGGGTATCGGTTCTCCTTAAAGAAGTGCAAAAATTATTCCGGCGATTATAATTAAATTGCCCAGCAATTTTTTGGTCGGCATCTTTTCCTTCAAAATCAGCACCCCTAAAATTCCTACATAAATATAACCTGTAGATTCAATCACAGGACCAAGGGAAAAAGGTACTCCTCTAAAGGCAAACATTGTGATAAAGGAGCTTAAAAAAAACATTCCATATGCTATTATCACAAGAGGGTTTAGGTACTCTGCCAAAAAAGATTTATATTGTTTTTTTGCGGAAATTTTAAGTAAGATTTGAGAAATACTGGCCACAAGCACTGAAAAAAGCATCAAGAGGATGTAGAACTTTTTATCCATTTTGTTCCTCCTCCCCTGTAACCACCAGATAGATACCAAAAATTATAATAGCTGCGCCTACCACCATGTTCCATGTTATCGTTTCTTTAAAGAATAATCTGCCTATTATAATGCCCCATATTACCGTTATTGATTTGTTGGCATATGCAACAGTGAGCGGCATCCTTTTTAATACCTGCTGCCAAAGAATGGCATATACAAATAAAATTGCCAAAACACCGCCGTAAAAAAGTATCCACTTTGGCGATAATAGTGGTTCTCCCGAAGCGAGTTTTGAAAAGGTGGTATTTGCTGTGTATATTAAAAAAACCATGTGTAGTAAGATAAAATCTTTAATTTTAACATTTTTCATTTTGCCACTCCAACTCGCTAAACTGCAGTTTAGTCGAGATTATATCTTGCAGTTGCCTGCTATTTTTTCGACCTGTAAACCCGTTGTGCGCTTTTGACGGTATTCCTAAGAAGATTGGCTCGGGTCATCAGCCCAATGCCGCCGGGAACAGGGGTTATATACTGCACCTTTTCAATGCAGGACTCAAAATCCACATCGCCACATATCTTCCCACTGGAATTTACATTTATTCCCACGTCAATCACAACTGCACCCGGCTTTATCATGTCCCCTGTCAAAAAACCGGCTTTGCCTATAGTCATAATTATAACATCCGCTGCTTTTGTCTTTTCTTTAAGATTTTCAGTTTTTGTGTGGCAGATAGTTACCGTGGCATCCCTTTGCATTAAAAGTGCGCCAACCGGCTTGCCTACAATGTTACTCCTGCCAACCACCACCACGTTTTTGCCCTCAACGTCTATATGAGCATATTCCAGCACATCAAGACAGCCCTGTGGGGTGCATGGGACAAAGCAATCCTTGCCAAGGTATAAATTCCCCACATTTAATGCTGTCACTCCGTCTACATCCTTTTCAGGGGAAATTGTGTTCACCACTGCATATTCATCAATGTGGCTTGGCAGCGGCAGTTGTACCAAAATTCCATGTACTGCTGCATCCTCATTCAGTTTTTCTATAGTATCTACAATCTCTTGCTGAGTTGCCTGCTGAGGAAATACTATAGTGTCCGACTGAATGTCACATTCTGCACAGTCTTTTACTTTGCCCCTTACATAGGTTTGGCTGGCTGGATTTTCCCCCACCACAATGACTGATAATTTTGGGGTTATACCATTGAATTTTAAAATTGCCACGTCTTGTTTTATTTCATCTTTAATTTTGACACTTAGAACTTTTCCGCTTATCACTTTATTCTGACACATCTTTGGGTGGCTCCTCCTGCTGTGCGGCATCACTGTCCTGTGCGCCAATTATCTCATCCGCTTGAATTTTATTCTTCTCAATAGCCTTTGCAATGCAGTCTGCTGCCTTTAAATCTTCGCCCGATAGGTTGTCAAGCACCGTGCCTTTATCCGCTGTTTTTTTTGTCCGATAACGCATATAAATAATTAATGCAATGGATACCACCACCGTAACTACCGCTACAAGCTGTGAGGTTCTTATTCCGCCTGCCGTCTCCAAGCTGTCCGTCCTCAGTCCCTCAATAAAATATCTGCCGATGCCATACCATACAAGATATAGACAGAACATTTCACCCTTGAATTTTTTATGATTAAAATAAGCATACAAAAGTATAAAGCCTAAAATACACCACAGGGACTCGTACAAAAATGTTGGGTGAACAGGCATTGATGGGTCTACTATAACCCCTTGCTGCGCCAGCCTTGCCTGTACCGATTGAAGATAGCCCTGTGTTCCCTCGCTGAACATACCCCAAGGTGCAGTTGTATTGGTGCCGAACGCCTCTTGGTTTACAAAATTGCCCCATCTGCCTATGCCTTGTCCCAATAAAAAGCAGGTTGCGGTGATGTCGCACACTTCTAAAACGTCAAGCTTTTTCCATTTACAGGCAAGCCCGCCAAATACAAAGGCGCCGATTACTGCGCCGTAAATTGCTATGCCGCCATCACGAATATTTATCATATCCCACAAGCTGTCATACTTAAATGGGGCAAAAACTACATAATATATTCTGGCGCATATAATCGCACAAACTGCCCCAATCATAACCACATCAATCAGCTTGTCAATGTTAATGTTTTTTCTTTGGGCAAGCTTTACATACACAAAAAATGAAACCAGCATGGCGGTTGCCAAAATTATCCCATACCAATAAATATCCAATCCAAAAATAGAAAACGCTACTCTATTGATGGCAAAATTAAGCCCTAACCCGGGAAACTGCACATGATAATCCATAAATTAATCCTCCGATGGTAAAATCGTAAAAATTGTTCTTTTTTTATTGTCAAACATATGTTTAAGCCCATCATTTACATCTTTTAGTGTCAAGCGACTGAGCACCTCGAGAGAGTTATATGCCGTCTCGCCGCTAAAATATGCGTTTACGATGTTGGTAGCAACCTCTTCAATGTTTTCAAAATCCATTATCATACTGCCATACATTGCATTTTTACTAGTCTCAAACTGCTCCTTTGTAATTCCGTCTTTTTTCATTTTATCAATCGCCGCTTCAACCTCTGCTATTAGAACCTCGGGCTGGGCAGTCTCGCCGGATATTATCTCCGAGTAGTAATCTGTGCCGGAAAATATCTCGCCTTCAAAGGTTCCATTAACTATATTTTCATCATATAGCTTGTTGAAAAGCTCGCTTGTAGAGCCGGTTAAAACTTCCATTATTATATCACCTATTATTTCTTTTTCGGCGGTGATAGGCGCTTTGAAATTTTCTTTAAACCCCATAGCAACCAGTGGAATTGATATTGGCATTTTTATACTTTTTTGCGAATAATTAATTTCCTCAGGCTCGTTAGCCAAGACCTTTTTCACATCCGCTTTTTGGTCTGAAAGCCCTGCACGTTCCACCGCCGCCACAACCTGCTCGGCAGTGATATTCCCCGCAACAGACAGCATCATTTGTGATGGGCAGTAGAAAGCATCGGCGCACTTGTACAGCATTTCTGGCGTTATCTCGGCTATACTTTCAGTGGTGCCCGCAATGTCATACTTGACTGCATGATTTTTGTACAAACCATCTAGCACTCCGAAAAGTGCCCTCCAGTTTGCTGAATCATCATACATCTTTATCTCCTGCCCGATTATCCCCTGCTCCTTTTCCACCGTCTCTTTTGTAAAATACGGCTTTGTCACAAAGGACAACAATATATCTAAGGATTCCTCCACATTATCTGTAGCGGTAAAGATATAACAGGTTTTATCAAAGCCGGTAAAGGCGTTGGCGCTCGCCCCTGTTTTTGAAAATTTATCAAAAGCATCGCCGTCCTCATCTTCAAACATTTTGTGCTCTAAAAAGTGAGCGACCCCTGCTGGTATTTCTTGTTCCTTGCCGCCGACAATAAATTTACGGTCTATTGACCCAAAATTGGTGGCAAATACCCCGTGAACTCCGCTGTGTTTTTCCATTGTATAGCAAGCAACCTTCAGCCCACATGGGGTATCAATCAATTGGTAGCTCTCGTTTAAAATATCGCTCTTAATGGTGGTTACATTTTCTTGCATAGCATTTCCTTTATCTTGTTAATTTATATATGATGTTAAGGTTGAAAAGTTTCAAAACATCTTTAATCTGCTGCTGTGTCACGCTGTTCACCAGTTTTATAACGTCCTGTGGAGAATTGCTTGTGCCTCGGATATTTTCATTCAAATACCAAGCTTCCAGCCCGTGCAGACCATCATATATAGTTTTTAAGCTGTTTATTATTGTAAGCTTTGTCTGGTCAATCTCCTGCTGTGTTATCTCACCGTCTATTAGCTGTTGCAGCTCGTTGTTTATAGCGTCTATAGTGAGCTGCATATTTTGGTGCTCCACTCCGGAATCTATATTTAACGAGGAGGTAAATCCGTTAAACCCTGCCGCACAATAATAGCAAAGGCTCTGCTTTTCCCTCACATTTTTAAAGAGCCGTGCAGTTGGCGTACCCCCTAAAATGGAGCTTGCTACCAACATTTCATATCTTTCTTTTTCTGTGAGCGGACGTTTGGTAGTATAGATAAGGCAAACCTTTCCTTGTACTATGTCCAGCTTCTCCTCAAAAGTTTCGGTAGCTATGCAGGGCATAATTTCCGGCGGCAAAATTGCTGCATTACTTACTGGGCGCTGTGAAAAAGCCTGTGTTAATTTTTGTTTTATGCTGTGTGGGTTTGTGGCTGTGATAAAAATATTCACTACGCTATTGTTTATAATTTCATTATAGCAGTCGAAAAGCCCCTGTGGGGTTACAGCATCAATCTCCTCAAGATACCCTAACCTTTCAACACCATTTAGACTGTCATTAAAAAATTTTCTCTGGGCATTTTTAATGCAGTAACTGCGCTTATCGTTTATTTCGCCCTCAATTTCTTCCCTTAGCTTTATCTTTTCAATCTCCAGCCACTCCGGTATAAAAGCTCCGTCTCGTGTGCAGGGCTTAAATAT